>JAQWCT010000100.1 GCA_028705785.1 Sulfurospirillaceae bacterium
AATATTTCAAAATGTACAATACGAGGGCTAAACTTTTAACTTTCAGTATTGTCTACCTGCAAGTTACAAACCTTGGATGCCGTATATAACATTTTATGATAATGGAGGTTTAATGTAGCTTGGAAAGGTAAAGGTAGTTCCCTTTTACATGTAAGGAAAAATCCTTACATGTAAAGGTTTGTTACAATGCTTTAGCGATAAATCTGTTGAGTCTTTTTGCAAAAGCGCTGATATCTTCTATCTTCATACCCTCTTGTAATTTAGCTTGATCGAGTAAAAGATAAGCGATATCGTGAAGTTCTAGTAGGTCACTTTTTGCCAGAAGCTTTTTGAAAATCTCGTGTTCAGGATTAATCTCAAGGATAGGTTTAATCACAGGAAGATTGTCTTGTCCCATTTGTTTGAGCATTTGTTGCATCTGAAAATCTGGGTCATTTTTATCGTACACGAGGCATGATGGTGAGTCGCTTAAACGGCTAGAGATTTTGACATCTTTCGCATCATCTTTCAAAATTTCTTTCATTTTGACTAAGATTTCTCCATAAGTTTTTTCATCTTCTTCTGTTTTGGTTTTGTCTTCTTTGATTTCTTCATCAATATCTGAGTTATTTACTGGTTTTATTGGTGTTTTATCGTACTCGCCTACCATTGGGAAGACGATCGCATCAACTTCTTCATCCAGAAGCAAAACTTCGATATTTTTAGCTTTAAATTGCTCTATAAGAGGAGAATTTCTCAAGATTCTTTCATTTTCACCCGTGATGTAATAAATGCTTTTTTGGTCTTCACCCATTCCCTCTTTATACTCTTTAAGGCTAACAAGTCCCTCTTTTTTGCTTGATTTAAAGAGCGCTAATTCTAGGATAGCTTCTTTGTTTTCATAGTCGTTGTAAAGTCCCTCTTTGATGACTCGTCCGAAGTTTTTGTAGAACTCTAAGTATTTATCGTTCTCTTTTTCTTTGAGTGATTTAAGCTCACTGAGTATCTTTTTAACAGAAGCTTTTTTGATGCTTTCTAAGATTTTATTTTGTTGTAAAATCTCACGGCTGACATTCAGTGGTAAGTCCTCTGCATCGATGATACCTTTAACAAAACGAAGGTAAGTTGGCAAAAGCTCTTTTTCATCATCCGTGATAAAGACGCGTTTAACATACAACTTGACACCGGGTTTATAATCCATTCTAAACAAATCCATTGGAGGGGTTGATGGGATGTAGAAAAGGGTTGTATATTCATATTTTCCCTCAGCTTTGGTGTGTGACCAAAGGAGTGGATCTTCGCTGTCATGAGAGATTTGTTTGTAAAAGTCTTGATACTCATCTGCTTTTATTTGGCTTTTAGAGAGTGTCCAAAGGGCACTTGCTTTGTTGATTTGGACATTTTTAATCTCGCTTTTGCTCTCTTTACTCTCCTCATCATAGTTTTTCTCTTCTTTATCCATGAAAATGGCAAAAGGGATGTGGTTTGAGTATTTTTTAATAACAGATTGGATGCGGTAGAATTCTAAAAATTCTTCTTCGTCCTCTTTGAGATAAAGGGTGATGGAAGTTCCATGCGTCTCTTTTGTTGTCTCTGTGATGTCATACTCGCCACCTGCTTCAGAACTCCACATGTAAGCTTTTTCTTCCAAGGCTTTACGACTTGTAACCTCAATTTTATTTGCTACCATAAAGGCTGCATAAAAACCAACACCAAATTGACCAATAAGACTTGAATCTTTTTTCTTGTCACCACTAAGGTTTTGTAAAAATGATTTGGTACCACTTTTTGCAATGGTTCCTAGATTGTCAATCAAATCTGCTTCATTCATACCAATACCGCTATCGCTGATGGTGAGCGTTTTAAGCTCTTTATTGATAGTGATGTCGATGCGAGGTGTGTATGAGAGTGACTTATAGTTCTCATCCGTAAGGGTTAGATAATTTAGTTTATCCAGTGCATCTGAGCTATTTGAGATAAGCTCTCGTAAAAATATCTCTTTGTTAGAGTACAAAGAGTGAATCATGAGATCGAGAAGTTGTGAGACTTCGGTTTGAAATTGATGTTTTGACATGGTTTATCCTTTGTAAGTAAGTTAAAATTTTGCGGGAGTTATTTTAGCAAAAATTCGGTTATTTTAAAACCACTTCCTGCTGCTATAATTGTCCCGATGACATTGAGAAGCGTATTTGCAAGACCTAAAACAAGGCTTCCTTGATTGAAAAGCCAAAAAGTTTCCAGTGCAAATGTTGAAAAAGTAGTGAGTCCACCTAATATTCCAGTGGTTAAAAAAGACTTTACGGGCGTAGAAAAGAGTGTTGTATAGGTAAATAAGGCAAATAGGATACCGATAAAAAGACTTCCTACGAGATTGACACCAAGTGTACCAAAAGGTAGGTCATGGGGAACATGTTTGTTGACCACGCCATTGAGGTAGGCTCTCAAGATTGAGCCTAAAAAACCACCACTACCGATGGCTAGAAGTGTTTGCCAACTCATAAGCTAACCTTTCTTGCATGGTTTGGTGAAGCTTTTCGTACCAGTTTTCATCTTCTTTGGGATTGATAGGCTCAAGATAAATCACATGAACTTCACCACTATGTGCTTCAAGATTTTGGGAGTCAAAAACTCGTCTTGCACCTAAGATAAGGGCAGGTTGCACGATGAGTTCAAGTTTTTCAGCCAATATCTTAGCGCCACTTTGGAATTTTAAAATATTGGTTCCACGCCCTCTTGTTCCTTCTGGAAACATTGCAATCACGCGTCCCTCTTCGATGCGTTCTTTTCCAAGTTTAAGCATTTTAATGATGGATCGTTTATCTTTTCTATCAATCGCAATCATGCGTGGCGCATTAATAATATGTCCAAAGAGTGGAATATCTTGTATCTCTTTTTTAGCGACCCAGCATAAGTCTTTAGGATAAATTTTTTCAAGTGCTACGATATCGATAAGACTTTGGTGGTTCATCACTAAAAGCGTGGCACTCTCCAAAGGTATACCTGTTTGTTTAATAGAAAAACCCATGAAATAAGTTTGCATCCAAGCCCAAGTTTTACGAATAGTATGTGTGGATTGGCGAAAGATATACATGAGAACAATGACCATTAAAACAGTGACTACAAATTCAATGATAGTGTAGATGCCTCTAATTTTTGATAATATTTTCACTCTGTGTCCATCCAATTTTTCCATCAGGAAGTAAGATTTTAATATATTGATCTCGCTCTCCAAGTTTTTCTACATGTAAGGCTTTATTGCTACTGAAAAAGATAGTTGATTTTTCTGTAGGAAGTATCATCACGCTACTATTAGCTTTTAGCTCTGCATCGTTTAGCGGGTTCTTGTCTATAAAATAAAGCGCTAAAAAGATAAGAGAAATCAGCAAATAGAAAAATCTTCTTCGCTTAAGAAAGATAATAAAAAATAAAAATGAGGCAACACCATAGGCAATACTTTTATAAAATTCAAAAATACTCTCTTTAGGATTGAGTCCTAATTGGGTACTGACTTCCTCACTCGCAATAATGACAGGAAGTGAGGTTTTTACAAATTTGTTAGTCGGAAGGTCAAAGTAAGTAAATTCTAATGTTTTTTGATAATTAGGGATAATAGCGTAGTAGTATATCTTTTGGGTTGGGTGATTGTCGGTAAAAGAATCAACGCTATTTTTAGGCACACTACTGAGGGAAAAGTCTTTAAGATTTGAGTTCGTTGCTTCTATCTCTAGGACAATAATTAAACTTTTACTGTCAAAAGTAGTTGTTTTATACTTTTTAACCGTGAGTGAATCTGCGATAACATTGCTAAATAAAGCATCTTTTTTAAGTTGAATCACATTAAGTTGAGGCAATTCGACTTTTTCACTTTCAATATTTTCTTTATTTGAAAGGAGCGTAACGCTAAAGTGAGGTAGGTTTAAAGGTATGGATTTGACTTTGAAATAAAAAGTATTGAAATAAGTGTTATTATTAGAAGGTTGCCATTTGCTATCAGGGTTGATAACTTCAACACTTTTGGATTCTAAAAAGACATTAACCACATCATCAAAATCATTTTTTGCGATAATGGCTTTGAAAGTAATAGGAAAAATTTGTCCAACATAAATTTTTGCAGGTACTTCTTCGTAGGAAATAAAAAGTGATTTGGCGATTCCTGAAAAACTATTGCCTCTGGTCCCCTCTTCTTGTGCAAAAAGAGAAGAAAAGAGAACCAAAGTACATAAGATAGCTTTAAAAATATATTTCATTGATTAGTGTATAAAACCCTCTAGCATTTTCACACCATCATTGGAACCTAAAATCTCTTCAATAGCTCGTTCAGGATGAGGCATGAGTCCAAAAACATTTTTAGCCTTATTGCAAATACATGCAATAGAATCGATAGAGCCATTCGGGTTTTTAACATCACCATTTTCATCACAGTAGGTCAATAAGACTTGGCTATTGGCATATAGCTCTTTAAGTCCTGCTTCATCGATAAAATAACTTCCCTCGCCATGTGCAATAGGAACATTAAGAATGTTACCAACAGAGAATTTTTTAAGAAAAGTATTGTTATTGTCGATAACTTTGAGATGGTGAAATTTGGAGATAAAATGGACATTTTCATTGCGTTTCATCGCCCCTGGAAGCAGTCTTGCCTCTAAGAGCATTTGAAAACCGTTACAAATACCAAGAACTTTTCCACCCTCATTGGCAAAGGCAATAACCGCTTTCATAATAGGTGAAAATTTTGCAATGGCTGCACTTCTGAGGTAATCACCATAGCTAAACCCCCCGGGTAAAACTACAAGGTCAACACCTTTGGGAAGTTGTTCTTCCTTATGAAAAACAAGTGTGACAGATTGTCCTAATTTTTCAAAGGCATATTTAGTATCGATTTCACAGTTGGTCCCTGGAAATACAATAACAGCTACTAGCATGTCGGAAACTCAATCGTATAATTTTCAATGACTGTGTTAGCCAATAGCTCTTCACACATAATCTCAACTCTTTTTTGAGCACTGTTTTTATCTGTTTCATTGATATCCAAAATGATTTGTTTACCGATTCTTACCTCTTTGACTTCATTGAATTTTAAAGAGGAAAGGGCGTGGTGAACAGCTTTTCCTTGAGGATCTAAAACACCTTCTTTTAATTGAATGTTAACGATGACTTTCATTAGCTCGCTTTCCTTTTAGTGACTTAAAATTCTTTTTAAAACTTCTTCATAAGCGACTTTAACATCACCTAAACCTTGTCTAAATCTATCTTTATCCAATTTTTCATTGGTGTCCATATCCCAAAAACGACAGCTATCAGGACTAATTTCATCTGAGAGAAGGATGTTGCCTTCTGTGTCGATACCAAACTCAACTTTGAAATCCACCAGTTTAAGTTTTCTATCACTAAAGAAACTTTTCATAATACTATTGATTTCTCGTCCAAGTCGTTTTAATTCTTCAAGGTCAGACTCACTTTTTACAAGTCCTAGCATTAAACAATGCTCATCATTTAAAATAGGATCACCCAACGCATCATCTTTATAATAAAACTCAACTAGCGTAAAAGGAAGAATCGTTCCTTCTTTCATGCCTAGTCTTTTTGATAAAGACCCTGTGGCGATATTTCTAACCACGACTTCGATAGGAATGATTTTCACTTTTTTAACAAGTTGGTGTGTATCATCGAGTGTTTTAACCAGATGGGTTTTAATACCATGTTTTTCTAGGAGCTTAAACAGTTGTGTACTGATTTTACAATTGAGTGCACCTTTTCCTGCTTCGTTGCCTCGTTTTTCTGCGTTAAACGCTGTCAAATCATCTTTAAATTCTGAGATTAAAAGATTTTCATCTTCTGTAAAAAAAAGTTTTTTACCTTTTCCTTCGTATAACAATGCACCTTTATTCAACTTATTCTCCTGCGTTATTTTTTGATAGAAAGAACTTTAATGACATCTACGGCTGTTTTAAGCTGTAAATCTTTCATCAAGCCTTCACTTGTAACATCTGCTTTTTCAGACTTTAGAGGTTCTTTTTCTTTCTCTTTAGGTTTCGTTTTACTTTTGCTATCTTTAGCTTCATCTACTTTTTTAAGTTCACCCTCTAAATGTTTTTTGAGGTCTTTTTCTTTGACAGCAAGTTCATTGTTTTTATGCGGAACTTCTCCTGGATAGACAAGAAGATCAGGGGTTACACCCTCAGCTTGGATTGTTCTTCCACTTGGGAGATAATAGCGTGCAATTGTAAGACGAATAGCTTCGTCATCTACGACAGGAAGAACAGCTTGTACACTTCCTTTACCAAAAGTTTTTTCACCAATGATAACAGCTCTTTTATGATCTTGAAGTGAGCCACTGACGATTTCACTTGCACTTGCACTTCCACCATTGACAAGAACGACTAAAGGTGTTTTGGTGATAGTTGATGACTTACTTGCTTTATATTCAGCATTTTCTGCTTCAATACGACCTTTTTGAGAGACGATAATGCCCTCATCAACAAATAAATCAACAAGTCCAACCGCTTGGTTAAGAAGACCGCCTGGATTGTTACGAAGGTCTAAGACAATACCTTTAAGGTTTTTTTGTTTTTTGATAGCTTCGCCAACATCCCCTAGGATATTTTCATCAAAACTTGCTACACGAACATATAAAATATTTTCATTTTCAACCATGCGTGAATAAACAGATTCTATTTTGATGATATCTCTCGTGATAGGAATAGTTAAAGGTTTTGATTCACCTTCTCGAACCATTGTAAGCTCAACACCCGTTCCAGGTTTACCACGCATTAGGTTTACGGATTCATCAATCGTCATATTAAGCGTAGATTGTTTATCAATTTTTAAGATAATATCCCCAGCTTTTACGCCTGCTCTATCCGCAGGAGTTCCTTCCATTGGGGCGATAACAGTAAGCGCACCATCTCTTTGACCCACACTGATGCCAAGTCCGCCAAACTTACCTTCAGTTTGAATTTTGAGATCTTTGTAGTGTTTTGCATCTAAGTAAGATGAGTGTGCATCAAGGTTTGTAAGCATTCCCTCAATAGATTTTTTAATGATGTCATCAACTTTGATGTCATCGACATAATATTTTTCAATAGTCGCTAATACTCTGGTAAACTTAGCCAATGAAGCAAGTCTACTTTTATCACCTTCTGGACTTTCAGCAAAAAGCGTAGAGGAAAAGAGTGTGGAGATACCGACGATAGTCGCTACAAAGCCAAGTGTGGCAAATTTTAAATGTTTCATAATGTGTGTTTTGACTCCCTAAAAATAATGGTGATTATAGTCAAGTTTCCCTAAATTTTCTCTAAATATATCTGTGATTAATTATATTTAATAAAAGTAATGCTTTTGTACTAAACAAACTTGACAGTAATTGACTAAAGTTATATAATTATAGATAAAAAAATAGGAGTAACTATGAACCCATTATTTGAACAATTAACCAATCAAATGAGAGAAGCCATTGAAAGCTCTATAAGCTTGGCATTACATGCAAAAAATCCAGAATCAACCCCTTTACATGTAAGCTGGGGACTTATTACGAACTCAAATTCTATTTTCAATCAAGTTTTAAATAAGATGAATATCGATAAAGCAGCAATAGAACTTGAAATCAAAAGTGAAATCAAAAATCTTCCCACCGCCTCACAAGTGAGTAAGGAAAACATCAAAGTTTCTCGAAATTTAGTCGAATCTTTGGAAAGAGCTGAGGGATTGATGAAGCAAAAAGGGGATAGTTACCTTTCTGTGGATACATGGTTACTTGCCAATCTTGATAATGACCCCCTTAAAAAAGTGTTGAGTAAATATCTCGATATTTCTGAGTTTAAAAAGAATTTAGAAGCTTTGCGTGGTGGAAAAAAGATAGATAAGCAAAGTAGCGATGAAAATCTTGAAGCCCTTGAAAAATATGGCATCAATCTTACCAAACTTGCCAATGAGGGAAAACTTGACCCTGTTATTGGTAGAGATGAAGAAATTCACCGTATGATGCAGATTTTGATCCGAAAATCTAAAAACAATCCTATCTTAATAGGTGAACCCGGAACGGGAAAAACAGCTATAGCAGAGGGTTTGGCTCTTAAAATTGCGCACAATGATGTGCCACTAAGTTTACAAAATAAAAGCGTGGTAGCCCTTGATATGAGTGCTCTTATTGCTGGAGCAAAGTATCGTGGTGAGTTTGAAGACCGTCTTAAAGCTGTTATTGATGAAGTTAAAAAAAGTGGCAATATCATCTTGTTTATTGATGAAATTCATACGATTGTAGGAGCAGGAGCAAGTGAGGGAAGTATGGACGCTGCTAATATCCTTAAACCAGCTTTGGCGCGAGGAGAGTTACACACCATCGGTGCAACGACACTCAAAGAGTACCGCAAATATTTTGAAAAAGATACGGCACTTCAAAGACGATTTCAACCAGTAACTGTGAATGAACCGACCATTAATGAAGCATTGCAGATTTTGCGTGGTATTAAAGAGAGTCTTGAAGCGCATCATCATGTGACGATTATGGACTCAGCGTTGATTGCTGCGGCAAAGCTGAGTAGTCGTTATATCAGTGATAGATTTTTACCCGATAAAGCCATTGACCTCATCGATGAGGCGGCGGCTGAACTTAAAATGCAAATCGAGAGCGAACCAACAGAACTTAGTCGTGTTAAAAGGGCAATTGGTACTTTGATGGTAGAAAAAGAAGCACTTTTGATGGAAAAAAATAAGAAAAATGAAGACCGCATTAAAATGATAGAAAAAGAGCTGAGTGATGCCAAAGAGAAAAGAAATGCGCTAGAAATTCAGTTTGAAACGGAAAAAAGTGTTTTTAACGACATCGCTTCGATTAAGACAAAAGCTGAAGCACTTAGAAGAGAAGCTGAAAATGCTAAAAAAAATAGTGACTTTAACAAAGCCGCCGAAATAGAGTATGGCAAACTTCCTGAGCTCGCTAAAAATGAGGAAGAGTTAAAACAAAAATGGGAAAAAATGGTTGCCTCTGGAACACTTTTGAAAAA
>JAQWCT010000101.1 GCA_028705785.1 Sulfurospirillaceae bacterium
CCCTTTACATGTAAAGGTTCTATGTCTCTAAATTCAAAATCAGCAGGAGCCACATGCGGGTGCATTTGAGAGTGCGCATAAGGCTCAACACCCCAGTAGGTCAAGAATGTAAAAAACAGTACCACTATTAATATTTTAAACTCTCTCATTGCTGCGCTCCTTTAGATTTTGCTTCTATCTTCGTGATAATAGGAAGCGCCATAAAGAGCAATAAAAAAATGATTGCTGCAAAAAAACCAATCCATGCATTGCTTCCAGTGGGTGGCAATTTTCCATACACCGTTAGCACAATCATGTCCAATAGTAAAATCCAAAACCATACAAAAAACGCTGGTCGTTGATGTGCTGGGGCGACATGTTGGGTATTTCTATCCAAAAAAGGAAGCAAGATAAAAGCGACATTGGCAAATCCAAACGCCATAAGACCTATATCCATAGCAGCAATTCCACCTATGTCAAAAAAGAAACCTCGAAGCACTTCATAGCTCCATAAAAAATACCATTCAGGATAGATATGAGCAGGTGTTTTCATGTTATTTGCAGGCTCAAAGTTGATAGGGTCCATCGCAAAATCATAATGGTAACAAACCAAAAAGAAGAAAAATAGCATAAAAACCCCAACGACAAAAAAATCTTTTGAAAGAAAAACTGGCCAGAATGGAACCACTTTAGACTCTTTTTTTCGCCCATTAAGATACTTCATCGCTTCTTTATCAAAATCAAATACTTCAGACGCTTGATTGTTCACATGAGGAACCCGCAATGCATAAAAATGTAGCGCAATCACCAAGATAATCACCAAAGGAAGAAGCACGACATGTAACATAAAAAAACGAGTCAATGTTGCATCCGCAACTAAAAAATCACCTCTAATCCAAATGACTAAAGCTTCTCCAATAACAGGGATACCACCAAAAAGATTGGTAATGACTTGCGCCGCCCAGTAACTCATCTGTCCCCAAGGAAGCATATAACCACTAAAAGCTTCAGCTGAAAAAGCAACAAAAAGTATCATTCCTGTGATCCAGATAATCTCGCGCCCTTTTTTATAAGAACCATAATAAATCCCCGTAAACATATGAATATAGATGATTAAAAATGCTGCTGAAGCAGATACTCCGTGCATATGACGCCATAGCCAACCGTACTCGACTTCTTGCATAATGGTGTAATTAACACTATCAAATGCCAAGTTGATATCAGGTTTGTAGTACATCAATAAAAAAATGCCAGATACCATAAGGATGGCGAATAAGACGACTAAAACAACACCCATTGCCCAAAGAAAATTGATATTTTTAGGAATCCAGTATTCACTCATCATGACTTTCATGAATTTTCTCACAGCTAATCGTTGATCGAGCCAATCACTAAAACCATCAGCTTGTCTAATCTCTGCCATAACTGCCCTCCTTTAAGCTTTTTTAGCCATTATCTTTTTGTATTCCATGCCCTCTTCACCAAGCACAAGTTTTTCTCCCTCTATCTTAAAAGGAGGAATATCCAATGGGCGAGGTGGAGGCCCAAAAGTGTTCATGCCACTTGCATCAAACTCGCCTCCATGACAAGCACATTTAAATACCTTGCTTTTTTCTTCATAATAAGGAATACAACCCAAATGCGTACAAAGACCAACAACAAGCGTAAATACTTTTTCGCCCACAAGAACATCTCTTTGCTCATTTCTAGGGGTATCTGCTGTTTTTCTGAGAATAAAAATAGGCTTCCCTCTCCATTGTAGTGTCTTCATTTCTCCCTCTGCCACCAAAGAGAGATCTACTGTGACAAATCCAGCTGATTGCACACTAGGAAGAGGATCCCAACTTTTTTTCATAGCTCCCAACGCCAATATACCACCCACAGTAGCAACCCCGCCAAAAGCTATGCCAATGAAATCTCGTCTATTTTGACACAGTGCCATTTGATTACCCTTATGTATTTATTTTTTAACGATGTAGTTTGCAATTTCTTTCATTTGCTCATCGCTAAACATCATTACCTGAGCTTTCATCATTGCTTTCATTTCTCTTCCATAAGTTCCCTCTTTATAGCCCTTTAAAGCAGCGATAAAAGCATCTTTATCCATATCTTTGATAATGAGACTTTTACCAAGAGAAACCTTCTCTCCTTTTTCGCCATGACAGGCGGCACATTTAGTATAAAGTGGTGTGGCATTGGCTCCCATGGAAAAAAGTAACGCTACGATGATCATTGACTTATTTAGCTTTTTCATTGAAAAACTCCTTTTTATATTTTTAAAATATTCACTTTACATGTAAAGCATATTTTTCTTATTTGAATACTATTAGAAAAAAATAGCAAATTAATGTAAAAAAGCTTTCTCGAAAATAATCTATATTCGAGAAAGCTTTTTTAATTTAGTAGAAGCCCCTTTTTTAAGGGGCTAAATGTACCGTCATATTTTGATACCTTTAGGCTGATAAGATCAACCGAGCCTTGGCTTAGAGAATACTTTGATAGGAGGAATCGTTCCTGTGAATTTTTCTATATTTACTAAAGCAGTATTGGCGATAGTGCCTTGCGCTAATTTTGAAGTACCTTTGTCAATAGTTAGCACATTAACATCACCATGCACACATATACTACCAATAACGCCCTCTTCTTCTGGGTAATACCATGCACCCTCATGAATCAGAACAACATCTTTGCGAATATCCTTAGTAATGACCGCTCCTGCTAAAAGTTTACCTCTTTTACTCGATACCAAGACAATATCACCCTCTTTAATACCTTTTGCTTTGGCATTATCGGGGTTAATCAATATGGGTTCTCGTCCACTCACTTCATATGCCTCTCGTAAAAGCGTATTATTTAGTTGAGAATGCAATCTATGTCTAGGATGAGGAGACAACAAATGGAAAGGATATTCTTTTGTTGCGTTGCCCAAATATTCTTTTGGTTCATAGAATTTAGGGAACCCCTCACAATCATCATAACCATACGAAGCGACTTTTTGAGAAAATATCTCAATTTTTCCCGATGGCGTACCAAGTGGATTTTCCAATGGGTCACGAATAAATTCTTTAAACGCAACGAAATTGTCTCCATTAGGCGTCATGGTTTTAAATTCAAAATAACCTTTTTCCCAAAACTCTTCAAAAGGAGGAAGCTCAATATTTTTTGACTTTCCTTGTGTCCTTGCCTCATTGTAAAAATGCTCCGCCCACTGCTTTGCATCTCTTTTCTCTGTAAATAGGTCTCTTCTTCCAAATTTTTCAGCAATGTCTGCAAAAATATCAAAGTCTGATTTTGATTCACCTACTGGCTCAATCCCTTTTTTAAGAGCAAGAATACCTGTCTTTGATTCAGAACTAATATAAGTAATATCATCTCTTTCAATTTCAGTACATGCAGGAAGGACAATATCTGCCATTCTTGAGGTTGCTGTCCAATATGGATCTTGATTTATAATTACTTCTGGTTTGTACCATGCTTTGATCATTTTATTGCGATCTTGGTGGTGATGAAAAGGATTACCTCCTGCCCAATATATTAATTTAATATCTGGATAAATAACCTTACGCCCGCTAAAATCAATTTGCATACCAGGATTTAATAACATCTCTGAAATTTTAGCCACGGGTATTTCATTTTCTGGTAATGGGCTTTTTTTATCTGTATTATTGGGTAATGGCATTGGTTTACCCGTAGTAATACCTGATATTCCAACACCAATTTGCTCAATAGAACCTACATTACCATCACCATGATACGATACACCAAATCCACCACCGTCTGTTCCAAGCTGTCCTATCATAGCGCCAAGTGCATAGACAACCCAATTTGCTTGCTCCCCATGATCTTGTCTTTGAAGTGACCAACCAGGCATCAACATCGTTTTTCCCAAAACCATTAATTCTGCTAATTCAATAATCTCTTTTTCACTAATACCTGTTATTTTGGAAGCCCATTTAGGAGTTTTTTCGACTTTATCTACTTTACCCATAAAATAATCTCTAAATTTATCAAAACCAATAGTGTACTTTTCGATAAATTTTTCGTTATACAATTTTTTGACATAAAGATGATAGGCTATTGCAACCATCAAAGCCACATCTGTATTTGGTATAATTTGAATATTTCTAGCATTAAAAAACTTTGATGTATCCGTGATTTGGGGATCAATTGAAATAATATTCATCTTTCTTTTTGCTGATGCTTTTTTAATACTTACAAAACCATCATAAGATTTATGCGCACAGACATCTTCATTAATCTGCGTTGTGTTATACATATCATTACCAATCAAGATTATATTGTCTGTGTATTTTGCAATATTTTCCAATGAAGTGTGTCTAAAGTAATGATTTGTTCCCATGACAATAGGTGTTACAACAGAAATTGCACCTGTAGAATATGTTCCTTTTCGACTGGTATAATCACCAGTTAAATTTAACATTCTTCTTAAAAGTGCCTGTGGGTCATTAAGATTGCCAACTCCATACCAACCATAACTACCTCCAAAAATAATTACAGGACCATAATCTTTTTGACATCGACTAATCCCTTTGTAAATAATTTCATTAACCTCGTCCCAACTCACTCTTATAAATTTTTCTTTACCCCTTTTAGTGGTATCGCTTTTATGCCCATTTTTTAGAAACCCTTCTCTAACATAAGGGTATTCAACTCTTGTTTGGCTATAAGTTCTACTGGATAAAGCAGCATTCATCAATGACGGATTGGAATCAAAAGGAAGTGCTTTCCAGTCTTCTATTATCCCATTTTTAACGGTAACTTCAACACCACCCCAATGCGTTCCACTTGTAACTTTCTTTGTCGTTGACAATAAAGTATCATGGTTAGCCGCCATCATTGGTACCGCTGCGCTAGCAACAGCTACTGTTTTAAGAAAATCTCTTCTTGAGCTCATTTTTTTTCTCCTTTTAAATGATTTAGTGTCAAATATTGTAAATAACTGCCTATTTGATTTGTCTCTTCTGTCGTGAATCCTGCTCGCTCAGACATAGTCTTGAGTACATTTGGCCATTGATTAACAGTATATTCTTCAGGTGTATGGGCAGGATGACAAGAACCACATCTCGCATATAAATCTCTTTCTGGTGCCCAAATATCATCATTCTTATCTGCAATGTTTTCTATTTTTTTAATTTGAAAAGAAAGAGTGACTTTATGCCATGAAACACCATAACTGTCTTTTATCGTTTCTTGTATGATGTATTTATTCACATATTGATTCTCTATTTTTAATAGCCTAATTTTGTCCATATTATTATAAAAGAGAATGTATTCATTGCCTTTCATTACCCATCCAGATATTGTAAAATTGACCCCATCTTTTGTAACTTCAGCACCTTTGTATAGTCTTCCAGCATTAACGCCATCTATAAAAATTTCTGTGTCAGTTTTTATAAATGTTTCTCCAAAAGAAGAAATTGTTAAAAATATCACCAGTAAGAATGTCCGCACTTTTTTTCCTTTAATATAAATTTTATGAATTTTTATTAAAATTCAATAATTAGGGTAATTTTATATTTGAAGAATAATAAAAGTATAATTTTTGTAGAAAGGTGGAGAGATTTACTTATTTTATAAAGTAAGTTGGTAACCAATACCTTGGATATTTTTGATTATTTCTGGATAAATTTTTTTACGCAGTTTGTTAATATAATTTCTTATCGTATCAGGGGTTGCACCTTTTTCTTGCCATGTGTATGCTTCAATCATTTCAAAAGATACAGTATGATTTCTGTGTATCAGGAGCAAAAATAGCAACCGCTGTTCAGTTCTTGTTAACTCTACTTCCATAGTCTTATGATAGAGTTTTTTACTATCTAAGCAATATTGAAATCCTTGTGGAAGAGTCAGCATATTTTCGTTTGATATATCTTTGGCAATTGCCATGACCATGGCTACCAAAAGTTGATTTTTATCAAAAGGCTTTTTCAAAAAATTTTTGCTTTTGAGGAGAATTGCATTTAGCATATTTTCATCTGTATCATATGCTGTAAGGAAAATAACGGGTATATTAGGATCAAATTTTCTAATCTCTTTTACCATATGAATACCACTCATGCGTGCCATGTGAATATCACTAATAATTAAATCTATATCATATAAGTTAAATTTTTCTAATCCTTCTTCCCCATCTTTTGCGCTATGGACAATGGGTACATAAGGACTAATTAAATCTTTAATCATTTCTTTTAAACTAATATCATCTTCTACCAATAGAACCTTGGTGGATTCTAGAATTTCCTTCATTTTTTCATTCATACTACTTCTCTTTCTAAAGTTATCAAAAATCTTGTCGGATTACAAAAATTATCTAACCTTATGCTGCCTTTCATTTTCTTTTCAAATAGTAATTTACTAATATAAAGGCCGGTACCTGTACCTTCTTCTCCCTTGGTTGTATAAAATTGTTCAAATATTTTTTCTGCCATATTTGGATTAATGCCCAAACCATTGTCTTCTACACTAATCATATATGCAGTATTATTTCCCCAAATATTGATTGTTATATAGGCATGAAACATATAATCTTTACTTTTCATTTTTGACAACTCATCTTTAGCATTTGATATAAGATTAAGTAAAACCTGCTTAAGATAGGTTGGATAACCCACTAAATAAAAAGATTTTCTGCTATCATAATTAAACTGTGTTTCTATACCATTGAGTTGTATTTGTGGTGTACAAATACATAAGACATCTTCTACAATATCAATTAAATTAAACTCTCTTTCAGTAAAATCTTCTTTATAAAAATTACGAAAAACTTGTATTGTTTCGTTCATTAGTTTAATACTCGAACGAGAGCGACTAAGATGAGATAGCGCATGTGATACATCTAAAGGTTGCTGTGTAGAACTGATCATATCCTCTAAATCACTCACAATTAAAAGCATCGTATTGAGCGGTTGCCGCCACTGATGCGTAATAGCCCCTATCATTTCGCCGATAGCAGCCATTTTGCTATGCTGAAGAACCATCTGTTCATGTTCTTTGTTTTGCATTTCAAGATTGCATTCATGGGTAACATCACTAATCGTAAGAACACATCCTTCCATTCTAATGCCTTTTTCAATAATGGCCATTACTTGAATAAGCATACATTCGGAGCTTTTATCACTGATAATTTTAAGCGTTTTAGACATAAGATGATTATCCATCACATCATTAATGTCTTCAATAATTTTTTTGATAAGAGAGGTATTACCATTGGAATGAGAAAGGTTTGACAATTCTTCACCAAACTCTATTGGATTTTCTAATTCTAAAAATTTTTGTAAAGGCTCATTAGCAAGTACGATACGCTTTTTATTATCAACGATTGCCATAGCATGAATGCTACTATGGGCAAATGAGTCCAAAAGTCGTTTATGTTGAAAAAGTTTTCGTGATAAAAAAAGAAATAAGAAAATGCCAAAAAAACCAAAAACGCTAAAACCAATAGCCATAATGACATTTTGGAAAAGTTTTTCATCAATATCTTTAAAAATACTTTCCTCATTCAATACAGTAGCAAATATCCAATCACTATTTTCCAAAGGTGCATACGATACAAGATATTTTGTTCCAGCATGTTCATAGACAATCGCACCATCCTCTTGAGGGTTGTCTAATATGACACCAATAGCAGGTTCACAACCATGGCATTTTTGTTTAATAAATCCATAGGGGCTGACCAATATTTTACCTTTTTTACTTACCAAAAAAGCAAAACCATTAAAAGGTAAATTAATAGAAAGAATCTCTTTTTGAATAAAATCTAAAAAAAGGTCACTTGCCAAAACACCTATAAAGTCGCCATTTTTATACACAGGCGATACGATGGAAATTACTTCTTCTTCTAACTCATAATCAACATATGGCAATGTGATAAATACGCCTTGCTGTTCTTTTCCTGCAATATACCAAGGTCGTTGCGTTGGGAAAAAACTTTCAGGACGAATCAAACTGACACTTGGAATATAAAAATCGTCGTCATAACCCATATAAACGCTTTTAAATGACCCTGCTGCTAATGCCCCTTGGAGAATTCGCCTGATTTCATTAAAATCTTTTTGTGGAGAAAGAGGAGATAAAAATTGTGCAGCAGAAGATATAACACGCTTTTTTACAGATAACCATTCATCAATTTGCCGCTTATATCCTTTGACGATGTTAAGCTGATTTGTTTTTGCAAGCTCTTGCATCATAGTTTTATTGGCATCATAATTGATAAAAACAAGAATAATATAAACAGCTGTTAAAAAAACCAAACACACTACAAATAAAAAACTTGTTAAATACTTTTTATTAAAAATTTGCATTTTTTTTACTTTTTTTCACAGTATTTTATACTTACAATGTTCACTTTTATTATAATCTTTTTTAAAACACAATCATAATAAAAGTATTTTTAACATAAATTGATACATAACGATGTAACTAAAAGCCTCATTATATCAAGAGGTAAAACATAGCGTCATCCTCTTGATATAAGTAATAGCCAATGATTAAAATTTATAATTTGCTATAAATCTAAAATCTCTTTCATTCTTTTTTGTTTCCAAATCATAATCAATAATGGCATAACGAACTCTTGTTTCTAACCCTTTTAAAGAACCAGAAAACTTGTACTTTACATCAAAATTCCACTCATCTGCATCATTATTTATATCAACAGAATTGTTATAAACAGCATATCTTGTAAATGCACTTAACCCAGCAATACCCACTTGTGAAAAATCATAAGAGATTTTACCTTGATACGAATCAGTACCAGCAGTAATTCCTGTTAACCATTGAACACTGTTATAAGTCCAATCTGTTCCTTGACCATAACCTACTGCTACATCATTATCTTTTGCTGTTGAGTTATAATAACCATAAAACCCAAATCCAGCTATTTTTGTACCAGCCATTAAGCCATAAGTATA
>JAQWCT010000102.1 GCA_028705785.1 Sulfurospirillaceae bacterium
TAAGTTGGTTTGATCTGAAATATCCTTGATAAGTGTTATAACACTTGCTATTTCATCGACACTTCGGTGAAGATTTTCTGCAAGGCCTCGTGATTCGATGGAGGATTGCAAAATATGGGCAAGTAAGGAGAGAAGTTCATTAGAGATTTGATCCAATGAAGCAATACGATTGACGGTAGTTTCACTAATATTTGCGATTTCCTTTGAATCTTCAAGATTACGCTCTATATCGCCTTGTATCTCTTTCACACTTCCTCTACAGCCATTTAACATACTATTGACCAGTTCTGTTTTAAGTTTATTTTCATTTGCAATATTATTGGCTGAGAGCTCTTTTTGATGAAAAACATCGATTTGTTCTTTGAGTTTTTCTACTTCGTTTTGTAATGCTAAATTTTCTTTTTCTAAACGCCCATTTACTTCTTCCAATGCCCTACTTTTTCCAAACACCCATGCCCCTTTTATCATTATTTGTTATTATTCATTCTAGCATATTTTTTTCTTTTCACAATCATATTACCTAGAAAATGACGAATAAAATATTTTTGTGGGAAAATTAAGCAAACTATTTTAAGAGTAAAAAAGGCAGGAATAAACTATAAAAGTTTTATTTCCATTACTCCTGCCTTATTTATTAGCGTAGGTTTTTTTTGATATCGTTGATAAATTCTGTAATATCATCGTGTAAAGACTGTAAATCTTCTTCATGTTCGACTTCATCTGCAAGGATTTGTGACACCATATCGTAGGTGACGATGTCTTTATTGCGGGTCATATCTACAATATCTGAATAGGTCGAAATGGCACATTGTTCGCCTTTTATGGCATCTTTTAAGATGGCAACCACATCAAAATCATTCGGTGCATCGTAACCACAGTGTGTTTGCACTAACCAATCGCTCGGATGAAGTAAAGGTGTACCGCCTAATTGGATAATACGGTCAGCTATCATCGTAGCGTGACGCAACTCATCGGCTGCATGTAAAACCAACTCACCCATCACCGCATCTTTCATCAAACCTTTAATCACTTTTGATTCGATAAAATACTGATAATAAGCTAACCATTCATCCGCATAAGCACGGTTTAATTTATTGATAACTTCACTAACTTCAATACCTTTAATAATCGAATTTCCAACTCTTGCCATAAATACTCCTTTTATTGATATGGAAAATTGTACTCCTTGGAAGATAAGAGAGATATTAAATAATAATTTTTATTGATTAGCTAAGGCTATCTTTCCTTTTTCTCTAAATTCATCACTACTCATTACGCTAATAGCATCCATCAAATAGACTTTAAAGCTTCCTATTCCCTCACCTATTTTGAGTTTACATGTAGCATTTTCTCCAGCGATACTCATACTCCAAATACCTGCTATAGCACTTACATGTGGCTTACTACCAGCACCCAAAAAACTTCCGATAAGAGAACTGGTCATACATCCAGTACCTGTCACTTTTGTCAGATTGATATCACCATTATCTAGTTCATAAGTTTGAATACCATCGGAGACAATATCTGTTTTCCCAGTAATGGCAATCGTACAAGCTAGTTTAAGTGCCAGTGCTTTGGCGATTTTGACACCATCGCTTTCATCATCAATCGAGTCAACACCAGAACTTTTAGCTTCCAATCCTGCAATAGTTTTTATCTCTGCCATGTTGCCCCGAATCACGCTAAACTTGACCTCTTTAAGAAGCGTAGAGACACTTTCAAAACGAAAAGGTGTTGCACCGATGCCTACTGGGTCAAGTAAAACGGGAATACTTTTGGCATTGGCTACCTTACCAGCTTCTATCATAGAAAGAAGTGTTCGCTCATTGCCTGTACCGATATTTAAAACCAAAGCATTACAGATGCTGACCATATCGCCCATTTCTTTAAACTCATCTGCCATCACAGGACTCGCACCTATGGCTAAAACGACATTGGCACAGTCATTGACCGTGACATAATTGGTGATGTGGTGGACGAGTGGTTTCTTTACATGTAAAGTATTTAATGCCTCATTTATTTGCTCTCTAATATCCATTTTTCACTCACTTTTTTAGTTAAGATAAACAGTACAGCCGTACACATCATCGTTGGCAAGGTAGAACCTAAGATAAAATCTAACTTGATAAATTGATAATACAGATAAACACCCACCGCCCAAACCACAAAAGCGCCTACATGTAAAGCCAATGTCGGCTCAATCTTCTCTTTTTTAAAGATAAAATAATCACTCAGTACTATCGCAAAAAGCGGTCCAAAGACTGAGCCTATAGCATATAAAAAGTTTTCATACTGTTCTATGGGCGTCAAAATCGCCACACCTAAACCAATGAGTGCCATCACCAAAGCTACTTTTTTTTCATTTAACTGAGGAAAGACATTGAGGAGTGTAACACCTGCTGAGTAAGCATCTAAAAAAGTTGTCGTCACAGTCGAGAGTATCACAATGGACAGAGCTAAAAAGCCAAGATTAAGCGCTAGCATCATACTGCCGACATCAGCCTCTTTGGCATATAAAGCGATAGCAAGACCGATGGTATACATCAGTGTACTGCCTACAAAATACCCTACAAAACTCCCTATCAATCCAGATTTTTTATCCTTAGCAAACCGCGTATAATCACTAATGAGTGGAAGCCAAGAAAGAGGCATAATGATGCTTAACTCCAACGCTGAGCCAAAAGACATCTCACCGGTACTCACACTACTAAAAACACTTTGTTCGCTAAAGACAACACCACACAAGACCATTGTTAAGACCAAAAGTAAGAGAACAGCCAAAACATTGAGTTTAGTAAATCCCTCTTTTCCCAACACTATCCACAAAGCTATCATAGCACCTATACCAACCGACCAAAGCGTGATATTATCCACACCAAAAAGTGCGATGCTTAGCGTATTGGCGGCGCGACCTCCAGAGATGATCATCACAGCCGTCCATCCGATAAGTTGTAAAACATTGAGCAATGAAAAAAGGTAAGAGCCATAAGTCCCAAAGGAAATTCGTGTCGACATGATGGCAGGAAGTTTACTTTTTGCCCCGATATAACCGCCTAGAATGAGAATCAACCCTCCGATGAGATGCCCAAGCACAATAGCTTTAAATCCATCCCAAAATCCCAAAGGCGCTAAAAGTCCTCCTGTAAAAATCTCTGCTAAGGAGATGGCCGCACCAAACCATAAAGCTAAAAATGCAAAACCACTCAAATTTGTTTTATCTTTATTCATCACTCACTCCTGCTTTTTTATATAGTTCATAAAAATGGTGAACAGGTCCTACGCCGTGTCCGATGGAAAATCCATGCTTGATGGCTTTTTCGATATACGCTTTAGCCATTCCCACAGCATCCCTTACATGTAAGCCTTTAGCAAGATTGGCAGCGATAGCTGAGGAGATGGTACAGCCTGTTCCATGCGTATTAATCGTCTCAAACCGTTTACCCTCAAAGATGTAAAATTCATTGCCATCATACAAAACATCCGTCGCATCATCGGCTAAGTGACCGCCTTTGACCAACACATATTGGCACCCAAGTTTGTGTAAATCAATGGCTGCTCTTTTCATACCATCTAAATCATCAATTGTATAACCAACGATGACTTCAGCTTCTGGGAGATTTGGTGTAATGAGCGTAGCCATAGGTAATAAAATTTCTATCAAAGCTTTTTTAGCCTCAGGTTGCAAAAGGTCATAGCCACTTTTAGAAATCATCACGGGGTCTATGACTAGAGGAGGAAGGGAATATTTTTTGAGTGCTTGTGCGATGATTTCTATCGTTTGGGGTCTTGAGACCATACCAATTTTAATCGCATCTACTTCAATGTCATCGAAAATGGCTTCTATTTGATGCGCGATAACCGAGGGATTGATATCTTGTACATCAAAAACTCCTTGGGTATTTTGAGCGGTCACAGCGGTAATAACACTCATACCATAAGTTCCATGTGCGCTAAAAGCTTTCAAATCGGCTTGAATGCCAGCTCCACCGCAACTATCTGAGCCTGCAATCGTTAAACAATGTTTCATAAATTTTCCTACATGTAAAGATGAAAAAGTTAGTGGGAGAGATGAGAAAGAGGAGAAACAAAAGTTTCAAAGTGGGTTTGGGCTTTCCTACGCTGGCATTATCCAGATCAGGTCAAGGGTCAAAGAATCACCATTCTTTATCTCAGCTGGTTCTACCAGCACTCCTAGCACTAAAATTATCGTGAGTGGATTGTACAGTGATTTTTCAAAATTTTCAAGTTCGTGTTTTCAACCATTGTTTAAAATCTTTGAGATTCATAGGTTTTGCATAAAGATAACCTTGCCCCTCTTCACATTCATGTGTTGCAAGGTAGGTTTCTTGCTCTTTTGTTTCGATACCCTCAGCCAAAGTAGACATTTTCATATTGCGTGCAAGATTGATAATAGAATTAACAATCGCACAGGCATCTTCTTGCTCTGGAATATCTTTAACAAAAGACATATCGACTTTCAGTTTGTTGATAGGAAGTTTGCGTAGATAACTCAAAGAAGAGTGTCCCGTACCAAAATCATCAATGGCGATACTCACACCCAGTCGCTTCATACTTTGAAGAAGCTCAATCCATCTTTGTGGGTCATTCATAATGAATGATTCTGTCACTTCCATCTCTAGCGAGCTTGGATTGATTTGCGTTTCAGCGATAATATTTTTAAGGGTCAATAAAAAATCACTGTATTCTATTTGTACACCTGAGATATTAACAGAGACTTTAAAATCACCCATTCCCTCTTTTTGAAGCCCCACTAAATCAATTGCCGCTTGTCTTAAGATAAATGAGCCTATATCAATAATGAGCCGTGTCTCTTCCGCAAAACCGATAAACCTCCCCGGCGCTAAAATGCCCTCACTCGGATGATTCCAGCGTATCAAGGCTTCTGCACCAATGACTTTTCCTGTTTGCAAGTTGATTTGGGGTTGATAATACACTAAAAATTGTTTTTCTTTAATGGCTTCACGAAGGGCATTTTCCATGCCAATGCGCTCATAAGATGCTATTGTCATATCAATGGTATAAAAAGCATAAGTATTTTTGCCTAAATCTTTAGCTTTATACATCGCGGCATCTGCATTTTTAATCAGCGTTTCACTCTCCAACCCATGGTCAGGATAAACACTAATGCCTATACTAGCAGAGAGAAAAAACTTCTGCTCTTTACACATGAAAGGCTGGACAAATACATTTTGAATTTTGCCAATAATGGCACTGATTTCTACATTAGATTTAATATTTTCAATGAGTAAAATAAATTCATCACCACCGATTCTCGAAAGCGTATCAGAACTTCTAATGACCTCTTGAACACGCATAGCAACCTGTTGTAAAATATCATCACCATAGGAGTGCCCAAAACTATCATTGATTTTTTTAAAATTGTCAAGATCAATAAAACAAATCGCCAATAGGCTATTGTGTCTCACACTATTTTTAATTGCATGTGAGATACGGTCATTAAGAAAAATTCTGTTTGGGAGTCCTGTTAAAGCATCATTATGTGCTAAAAATTCCAACTCTTTTTCTGAGGCAATGAGCCTGTCTTCATTGGCTTTTTTTTCGGTAATATCACGGGCTGAAACCGTGTAAGCTTCAATACTTCCATCTTCTTCGCTTGCATAAGGGAAATATTTGGTATGTAAATATCGCATACCTTCAGCTGATTTGACCCAATACTCATTTTCAAAACTCTCCCCACCAAGAACTCTATCGCTTGATTTTTTGAGGTTTTCTTCAAAGTATTGCTCTCCAAAAAGTTCAGGCATACTGTGTCCTAATATCTCTTCTTTAGGTTTATTAAAAAACTGAAGATATCCTTCACTAATGGCTAGATAAACATAATTTGTATCAATCAATGCGAGCAAATCATCTGAGTTTGAAACGATTTTTTTATATTGTGCTAAGTTTTTATTGATGGCTAATTTGGCTTGAAGCATCGTATTGGCATGTCTTGCTAATTCATCAAATTCTCTAAATTTAATGCTTTTCAGGTCGATGATTTCATCTTTATTGGAGAGTGAATCAAAAAATTCTGTAAATGTTTTAAAATCTCTTTTGATTTTACGACTCAAATAAAGATAGAAAAAAACTAAAACGATACTAAACGAAAGAACCAAAAGAACTATCGAAAAAATTGTTTTTTGAAGTTCTTGTTTGATTTCTTTTTCAAGCTTTGCTATTTCATGGTCAACATCTTCTAAAAAAATGCCCGCCCCTACATACCAATGCCAATCAGGAATCCCCACGACATAACTGAGTTTATTAATATTTCGCTCTCCACGCAAGGGAGGCATAACATACTCTACAAAACCTCCACCATTTTGCGCTGTTTCAATCAATTCTTGAACAATCAACTTACCATTTTTATCTGTGACATGATACATGTTTTTATTTTTTGAAGGATAAGTCAAAGATAAACCACTCCATTCTCCAATAAAAATATAGTTATTATTGTCTTTGTCGAATTGAAGTCTATTTTCGTCGTTGGCAATTTCTACCTTTGCCTTCACTTCAAGATCATCAAGATACAATCCTGTACCAATAATCCAACCATAAGGTTCAAAAAGTTTTAAAAAGGTAATTTTTTTAAAATCTTCTCTAACTTCTTCTGGCTTACTCCATGCGTATTCATAAAAACCTTCGTTGGAACTTTTAACAACATCAATCATCCCTTTGACGATATATCTTCCCTCACTATTTTGTAAAGGTAACATATTTTTACCTTCCATTTGAGGTTTATCCGAGAAAAGCATTTCGACACCATCAAGTCTCGTGATAAAATAATATCCTTTACCATTTTCATACCTTAGGGTTCTTAGTGCTTCAATGATAATTTCTTGGATTTGTTCATCTGTTTTGATATCTTTATATTTCATATACAAATCATTGGCAAACTTATGGGCTTCCTTGACGCGTAACTTGACCATGTCTTGTGTCTGCGCATAGGCTTGTACTCTTTTAATATTGATATAATCAACAAATCGCGCTACTTCATTTTGAAGCATTTTTTTCTTCGAATCTAAATATTCAATTTGGAGTTTTTGGGCATCTTTTTCAAAGCGAGTGTATGTTTGATAAGCAATAAAACTAATAAAAATAGCCGTAAAACTCACAAACATAATAAAAGCAACGATATGAAAATAATCAAACAAGCTAAGCTTTTGTTTCATGATTACCTCCTATCCATTCTAAGATATTATATTAAGTCAAGTTATTTTAACTTATTTTTTCTTTATTTTTCTCATCGAGTTTTTGAAAGATATACATCAAAAGTTGGATGAGTGTCATAATCACGATACCCTCCATCAAAGCAGCAACGATGAAAGAAGCATATTCATCACTGCCAATAGCACCATTTTTGACAGCTAATGTCGCAATGGCAACTAAAAAAGTTAAAGGCATTGAACCACCTAAGCTGAAAAGAATTGTACCTTTAAGACCTAAATAACTAAAATAAACTGCAAAAGAGCTTATCATGCGAACGCCAACCATTGCTAAAACAATCCAAAAAGCATGTGTCAAAATATTTTGGGTAAAGACCTGACCTAGATCTAAGGTTGTTCCAACAAAGATAAAAAAGAGAGGTACTAAAAAACCAAAGCCAAAAGTTGAAAGTTGATGTGGAAGTTCTGTTTTGTGTGCAAAAAAGCTAGAAATAAAAATACCTGCGATAAAAGCTCCCAAAACCATGTCTAATTCAAGCCATTGCATCGTAGCAATAAGAACAAAGAAAAGTCCCATTGAGATACGCAAACTTTGATGCATAGCATCATCATTAGGCATAATAATGCGTTTTAAATTAGGATACCACCAAAAAAGAATTTTGAGAATTCGATATAAAATATAAGAAGACAAAAGTACAGCAAATAGAAGAAATATGCTCTTAAAAAAATACCATCCAAGACCATGCGTAACAGCCCCATCAAAAATGACTAACGCAGATATACTAATAATTTCGCCTACCACACCAATAATTAATGAGAACTCTAGCCATTGATGCCCTTTTCCATGCTGATTGATCAATGCCATAATCATACCAAGAGAAACGATAGGAATCGCAACAATATATACAGGTGAGAGTCCAAATATCAAATAAAGAGCAAAAGAAATACCGTATAAATAGACAAAATAAAGAATGGTTTTATTAAAAAACCTCTCTTTGTAATGTAAAAATCTTTGAACATCGATCTCTAAACCTGCTAGGAACATAAGGTAGAAAAACCCAATCTTAGCAAGGTTTTTAAAGACTTCATTATCTACATGTAAAAACCCAACCCAAACAGCATAAGAACCTAAAAGTATCTCCACCACAGGTGTTGGAATTCTAAAAATTCGAGAAATAATAGGAGAAAGCACCATCAACAAAACAATGTGGGCTAAAAAAAACAAGTTTTCCAAATGATTCCTTACATGTAAGACAAAAGGTACAGCGATAAGCCGGGTTCTGTCGTGGGTGACTATTTATCTACGATCTATCTTACAATAGACCTCTAGCGAAGGGTTCATAAATTATGAGACCAAAACCATCCCTTCTTGCTGCAGGTTGGGTTTGCATAGCCGCGATGATTACTCAAAGCGCTGGTGGGCTCTTACTCCACCGTTTCACCTTTTCCTAAATTACTTTAGGTAGTTTACTTTCTGTTGCACTAATCCCTTAGGTTACCCTAGCCGTCCGTTAGACGGAACCATGTCTCAAATGCAGCCCGGACTTTCCTCTTGGAATGGACTCCAAGCAATCACCTACTATACCTTTTGAAGAGAGATTTTATCGAACTTCGCCTTAAATATCTTTTTTCGTCAATCATTAATACTTTGGAACACTTCTTGCAAATTAATTAATAAGATTATAATCTTATTAATCTTGT
>JAQWCT010000003.1 GCA_028705785.1 Sulfurospirillaceae bacterium
GTTCGGCCTTGATGTGCGAGATCTTCGTCGGGCCGTAGACGACCTCCACGGCCTGCACCCGGTAAGCCTTGTCGAATCCGACAGGGCCAGCGGAGACGGTATCTGAATATCAAAAATATCTTTGTCACGAATGGCTTTGAATCTAGCGAAGTGATAGAGGACATGGTAGGGCTCATCGACGCAGTCAATGTCGACCTCAAATCTTTCAATGAAACCTATTACAAAAAAGAGTTAGGCGGCAAGCTTGAGGTCATTCTTAAAAATCTAAAACACTTCAAAAAAAATAACATTTGGGTAGAGGTCACAACACTCATTGTCCCCACCAAAAATGACAGTAGTGAAGAACTTTCCCAAATCGCCCATTTTATCGCTAAAGAGTTGGGTGCTTCTACGCCTTGGCATTTAAGCGCTTTTCATCCTGATTATAAAGAGCCTCACTTACCGCATACCTCTTTTTCATCACTTCAAAGAGCTTATACTATCGCCAAATCTGCTGGGCTCCATCATGTCTACATCGGCAACACCAGTGTCGAAAACGATACTTTATGCTCTACATGTAAAGAAGTTTTGATTCAAAGAAAGCATTTTAAAGTCATGCACAACACACTCAAAAAAGGGTGCTGCCCCAAATGCCAAACCAAACTAGAGGGAGTTTTTGATGCAAGTTAGACAAAGCGTCGTCTCTGGCGCCTTTTACCCCAATGAATGTGACGAAATCCAACACTACATCGCTCACTTTAATGCAACCATGCCCAAAATAAATGTGGATATAACAGCTCGCGCACTCATCGTTCCTCACGCAGGCTATATCTACAGTGGCTACACTGCCAACCTTGCCTATAACCTTACCGCATCCAAACGCTCCGACATCAAAAGAGTCATCGTCATAGGTCCAAGCCATCGCGTTTACCTTGAGGGGGCTTCCATCGCTTTATATGATGCTTTTCAAACACCCTGTAAAAATATCACTATCGACCTAGACTACAGCCTTGCACTCAAAGAACAATACGCTTTTTTGAACTTCATACCCCAGGCCCACAGTGAGCACTCCACTGAAACCCAAATGCCTTTTATCGCACACTACTTTCCACAAGCCAGCGTTGTTGAAATCGTCTATGGAAAAATAGCACATGAACCACTAAGCCTGCTCATCAACTCCCTTTTAGACGATGCCCAAAACCTCGTCGTCATCAGCACCGACCTTAGCCATTTTCACACACAAGAAGTTGCCAAT
Source organism: Sulfurospirillaceae bacterium (assembly GCA_028705785.1). Taxonomy (GTDB): domain Bacteria; phylum Campylobacterota; class Campylobacteria; order Campylobacterales; family Sulfurospirillaceae; genus Sulfurospirillum. Next base: position 1,235 of record JAQWCT010000003.1, read on the forward strand.
GCAAAAGATAAATACTGCATCGAAGCTATCAACCATCTTGATATACAAAACCTTGAACAATGCGAAGCCTGCGGTATCACAGGCGTAAAAGCCATGGTGCAAAGTGCTCAAAAACTTGGTCTAAAACCCCATTTTTTAGACTATCGCACCAGTTATGAACGCACTAAAGATGCGAGTCGGGTAGTGGGCTATGCTTCATTTATTTTAGGAGCTTAATGGATAGGCACATAAATCTCAGTACGCAAATTCTCAGGCTTCGTGCGCCTAGGATCGCGGTTGAGGTACTTCTCGAAAATGGGTTTATCGCGTAGTTTCACACCACTTTGAACCATCCACTGACCTATCTCATCGTAGGTAGCTTTGAGATTTTCATACGCGCCCTTATGCAAAAATACCGCACATTTTCCACCATCCATCACCTTGCGAAAAACCTCACCTTTTGGCTCAACACTTGCGTCATTACAGCTAATGCACGCATCATAGCGCAGTAAATCTGGCTCGATAAGATTAGGATTGTCATGCCCGATGCCAAAGTGCATCGTCTCTTTGTCCATAATTTTTTTATGAAACTTCATCTTCTGCTCATACGCGAAAGGCATCAACACATTCCACGCTTCACACGCTGAGGTAGCATATGAACCTGTTTTTCGTACATACAAAACCGTTATCGGCTCTACATTAACCACTTTTGGCGTTACCATCACAACTCCTTGTTTCACTTTGAGCTGATCCGCAAAAGCCCTCGGACTCATCCCAAAATGTTTTTTAAACGCTTTGGTAAAAGAGGCATTGGTTTCATAGCCGCTATCAAGGGCAATTTGAGTAATTTTCGGCTCGATTTTGAGCTTCAAAGTCGTCCCTTGAAGCCTTATACGACGAATATAATCCCCAATATTCTCACCACTAACAGCCCTAAAAATCCTATGAAAATGATACTTTGAAAACCCCGCCACTTTGGCTAACTCATCTAGTGTAAGATCTTGCGCATAGTTAGCTTCAATGTAAAAGATGACCTTATACACACTGTGAACATAGTCCTCTTTGGTTATCTCTTTCATAGCCCCTCTTCAAAATGTTTATGTGAAAGTGTAGAGTAATGGCGAAATTAAAACTACTCCGTGATTGCTAAGTTTATCTTATAATTTGTTGCCGAATTTTCTTGGTAAAATTATAAATGTCTTTTTTAGTCTTTAAATCCTCAAAATGAGATTTTTTTAACCATAAGTGTAATAAATCTCTGCGAAATATAAAATGAGTGATTAAAAGATATTTTGTATAGTCGTGCAAAGTATGGTCTTTAATAACGAATTGTAATCTCACAAATACCTCTTCGTATGCTGAATAAAGTGCAAAGAAATAAACAAATGGCAAATATAGAATTGATAGTAAGATTGGAACACTAAAATCACGCAATTTTTCTAATGTACAAACTTCATCAAAGTGAATATATATCTGCCATAAACTATATATTATTAGTGAAAAACCTAAAAATATTGCAATGCCATTTAATAATTTTTCTACAAGCCTATGTTTTTCATCACGATTTGAAATAGCAATCATTGCACCAAGTACGAATGTACAGGGAATAAAAATTAATTCAAACCAAAGTGAAAATACATTTAAATTAACTATAAAATCAATTAACACGGTCAATTTAAAATTTTCAATAATCGCTTTTTTAAAAAACATTTTATCTTCATTAATTTTATTCAATTTAAAAAACATCGAAAATGCGCTTGTCACACTCCAAATCAATGTCGCATTTAATTGTGAATTATCCCAAATATCAAATTGATACAAGAACAAAACTATGATTAAAATATAACAAACCATTGAAAAAATACTCATCAAAATAGGTTTTGTTAGAAATGTTTTTATCAATGCATTTAATGCATCTCTGACATTTTTGTTTTTCGTAACCCAAAAAAGTATTAGAAAAATCCATATTATTAAAGCTATTTGTCTATTATCAAAGTCATTTATAAAATCTAAGATTACTTCCAAGTTTATCTCTTCCTCTCAATATGCACAATCAACTCCTCAATCACATCCACATAATCTTGCGCATTACCACTCGCTTTGGCTGCTAAAATAGCGCCTTCAATCGTTGAGGTAATGAAAAGTGCGAGTTTCGTTGTATCGCACGGCTGCATCTCTTTTACTTCAATGGCTTTATCCAAAATGGCTTTGATGTTGGCACGAAAAGCGCCATAGATGGACTTCATGAGTGTGTTAAAATCTTCGTCGATGTTGGACATCTCTTGGACAATGTTGGCGATGGGGCATCCGCGTTTGAAATCTCGCACAGAGGTGTCGCGCAAACGGGTGTAAAATTCTTCAAGAAAACCGCTGGTGTAAGTTTCAACATAACGGTATTTTTCAGCGTTTTTTTGGAGTATCGTCTCTTCGATGGAGGCGAGGGCTAACTCTTTTTTATTGGCAAAGAAATGATACATCGAACCTTTATGTACGCCTGCTTTTGCCAAGATATCTGAGAGTGATGCACCTTGATAGCCATGGGAAAAAACCTCATCAAATGTTGCGTTTATAAGTTTTTCTCGTGTTGTTTCCATTTTTTTTCCTCAATATATTGGCTAGATTATAACATATTTTTGCACCACTTGACTAATTGGTCAATTTTGGTTAAACTTCTGCTTGACCAATTAGTCAAGTCGTAAGGAGGTTTTATGAAACGAGCTCTTATCGTCGTCGATGTTCAAAATGAGTACTTCAGTGGTGGCGCTTTGCCCATTACTTATCCGCCCGATAGTTTTGAGCATATCAAAACAGCGATTGCAAAAGCGCAAAAGGTCAATGTGCCTATCGTCTTAGTGCAACACACCTCGCTTCAAGCAGATGCAAAAGCTTTTGTAAAAGGCAGTCACACTTGGGAATTTCACGAAGAAATTAAGCAGATTAAGCCAGAGATTTACATCGAAAAGAACCATGCAAGCTCTTTTGTGGGAACTGATTTAAACTGGAGGCTAAGAAGTCTTGGTGTCGATACGGTTACCATCGTAGGCTATATGACACAAAACTGTTGTGATGCCACCGCACGCGATGCTTCACAACTTGGATTTACGGTTGAATTTCTCAGCGATGCCAATGGCACACTGGATTTTGAAAACAATGCAGGAAAAGTGAGTGCCGAAGAGTTACATCGCTCATTTTTAGTGGCTCAGGCGTTTGGATTTAGTCGCGTTTTAACGCTTAACGAATGGATATCATTACTTTAAAAGGAAAAAATTATGCCTATCATTAACACAGTCAAACCAGAAGATGCTACAGGTGAGCTTGCCGAGCTTTATGGAAAAATTACAGCGATGCGAGGACGGGTAAGTAACTCAGCGCAAATCTTTAGTTCTAGCCCTGAACTTATCAAGCAACAAATGAGCTTCATCGGCTACTATATGAATCACAAAGTGCTCTCCATGCCACTTTTAGCCTGCATCCGCACCCTTATTTCTGATAAAAACAACTGCCAATACTGTGTCGATTTTAACTCCTCGATGCTTATCAATATGCTTGGCTGGACACCCAAAGAGGTGGAAGCCATGCGAGCGAATCCAGCAGATGCAAAGCTAGAGGATAAAGAAAAAGCTATGCTTCTGTTTGTCCTCAAAGCAGTGCGAACACCTCATACGATTGAAGCTCAAGATGTCCAAACTTTGCGTAATATTGGCTATGATGATGGTGATATATTGGATGCTACAAACCATGGTGCGCGCATGTCTGCCATCGATATTATCTTTGATGCCTTCAAAATAGAGAAAGATTTTTAAGCACTTGTGCCTTAAAAGTAAATAGGAAATTAAGGTATAATTGCCTAATTCTTTTAAGGCACTATTTTTTATGATTAATAACGAAATTTTCTACCTTTTTGCCATCATTTCTGTTGGTTACATCTTAGGCAACATCAAAATCCGAGGTTTTTCGCTCGATGTGACGGCTATGCTTATCGTGGCACTCATCGCAGGACATTATGGGATGGTTATCTCTGATGCGTTTCAGTATTTTGGATTGGCTATTTTTATCTATGCCGTTGGACTTCAATCAGGTCCTGGTTTTTTTGATACTATCAAAAATGAGGGTCTCAAGCTGAACCTCATTGCCACTGCCCTTTTAGTCCTTCTTTTTGTCATTATCTTTGGTTTTGGTTATTTTTTCGACTTACCAAAAACGATTATCGACGGTATTTTTACAGGAGCACTTACTTCAGTACCCGCACTCGCAGCCGCATTGGAAATCAAACATACACCGACAACTTCGGTTATCTTTGGTCTTGTTTATCCGTTTGGCATTGTAGCAACTGTACTTTTTATCCGTTTGCTTCCTGTACTTTTTCGTGTCGATTTGCAAAAAGAGGTTGAAGAGTACGAATCAGCTCAAAAGATCCGTTTCCCCGATATCCACACACGAAACTTTCGTATCACCAATGAAAATTTTAGAAATACCGAAATCAAAAAATCAAAAATAGAGAGTATGACTTCAACCGTCATCGAACGGATGACCTCAGATAGGGCGGAAGACCACACCACAGAAGATATTTCGCTTAGCTTTGGAGATGTTATTCGCGTGGTAGGAACAGATGAGCAACTTGCTAGTCTTAGCATCGTTTTGGGTCAAGAGATCGGCGAAGACCATGAATTTCAAGACAATATGATTGTTTTAAGACTATTGACGACTTCCAAAGAAATCGTGGGCAAAAAAATCGGTGTGATTAAAGAGCTTAAATCCCTTCGTGCAGTCATTACTAAAGTACGACGCGCGGGCATCGACATTCCTGCATATCCTAGTCTTACCTTGCGACTTGGTGATAAACTCTATGTTGTTGCCCCTCAATCCTACGCTGAAAAAGTCACCAAACTCATCGGTAATGACCTTTTAAAATACCCAGCCGCAGACTTCTTGCCTATATCTTTAGGGGTTGTTTTTGGTATCTTAATAGGTAGCATTCCTCTTTATATCCCTGGTGTTGGAGCTATCAAACTAAGCTTTGTTGGTGGCATTTTGATTACCGCTTTAATATTAGGAAGACTAGGTCGTGTAGGCCCTATCGTATGGAACCTTTCACCACATTCAACTACCCTTTTAAAAACCCTTGGTCAGCTTATCTTTATAGCAACGCTTGGAACCAACGCAGGCAAATACCTCGTCGAATCTTTAGAAAACAATGGCATCCTTCCAATCGTACTCGCCCTTGGTGCCCTCATCGTTTCTTTAGGGATAGTGACCTTTACATGTAGAAAGATTTTGAAGATGAATTTCTTAGATATTTTAGGTCTTCTCTCTGGAGCGATGACCTCTACGCCATCTCTAACAATGGCAAACAACATGACTAAAACAGACTATCCTTCCATCGCTTATGCCGCTGTATATCCGCTTGGTTTGGTACTTGTCATCGTTTTAGCACAACTAGGCATGAAGATAATGTAGATGAATATGCTCATTTTGACGCATAACCATTGGCTAAATAACTACATCCTCAATAAAGAATTTAGCCTTCTTGCAGGCATCTCTTCCAATGCTTATCGTTACTGGAACGGTGTCGAAGCTGCCAAATTTGATGATGCGAGAGTCGTTTTTTTGCGCAAAGAGAGTGTTCTACCCAAATACAAAGCAATCGCCCAACAATGCACCAACCTTTTTGGCATGGTACAATCTCAAGCTTTTTGCAAATACACTGGACTTGCACCCTCTCATCTCATCGAAAAAAATCACTCTTGTATCTATGAAGCCCTAGAGATTATCGATATCTGCGACATCAAATTTGTCAATCTTAAAAAATTTTATGATGATTTAAAACTAGATTATAAGTACCACATCTACATCGAAAAATGCAAGTATTTTGGCCCTTCACCACTAGAAAAAAAGATAAACTTAAGTAGTGGCATCTGCGTGGGGTACTATTAATTGCCACATAAGCACAAAATGGCTATACTTTCACCCTTATCTAAGATGGGCAGATGGGAGAGTGGTTTAATCCAGTCGCCTGGAACGCGGCCGTGGGGCAACTCACCGGGGGTTCGAATCCCCCTCTGCCCGCCATACCCCTTTCAAACCCCCTAAAATAGGCACTTCTGATATTTCAAAACCTCCAAAATCTGTCTGCTATGACGACTTTTCAAAAATACCACAAAAAACACTAGAAAACTATGCTAGTTTAAGACTATATAGAGTTAATAATATATACTATTACAGAAGAAACATTTTAAAAAAATGTTATAGAATATCACTTAAAACAACCGATATTAAAAAGGCTATATATTTAAAAAAGTGTTTTGATATCTTAAAAAAAGAGGAGTTTATTAGAATGTTTGAATTAACAAAAGGCGAAATGAAAATTTTGTTTGAATATGACAACATAGAAGAATTAAGAGAAACCTTAGATGCTTTAGAAAAAAAACTTTTTCAAGTTGAAAATATTAATCCTTCACGATATTGTAGTTTTCAAGAATTAGAAACACATTTTATAGCACATAAACGAAAGTTAGAAAAAGTTGGAGATAGTAGTTTTAGAATGTATTTAGCGACATTTAACAAGCTAAAAGACTTTTTTCAAGATAAAAGTATTTGCGAATTAAGATATCAAGATGTTGAGGATTTTCAACAATATCTAAAAAGTAAAAAAATAGGAAATACGACTATAAACAATCATTTAACATATTTTAAAATGTTTATGGATTTAGCTGTTAAAAAAGAAATAATAGAAAAAAATATAGTTATTGGGTTTGATACATTAAAACAAGTTAAGCCAAAAAAAGAAAATTTCATCGATGAAGAAATTGGAGTTTTAATAAACTATAAATGGGATGATTATGTTTATAATCAAATTTTTAAAATTTTAGCCTTAACTGGAATGCGAATTCATGAGGTTTTATCAATCTCACAAAATGATATAAAAACAGATGAAAAGGGAATAGTTTATATAGACTTACCAAAATCAAAAACTGAAAATGGTTATAGAAAAATACCTCTTCACAAAGATTTTCCAACTGTTATTTTTCCTCTTTTTATCAAACCTGAAAAACAAAATTTTATAGATTTCACTGATTCAATTGGTAGAAGAATAAATAGAAGAATTCATCAAGTGATTAAAGACAAAGGAAAAACTTGCCACACATTTAGGGGGACATTTATTCAAAAATTATCTAATTTATTTCCAGAAAAAATTAATATAGTTCAAGAAATAGTGGGGCATTCAAAAGGGTCTAAATCTTTAACTTTAGACACATACAGCAAAGAATTTTATTTAGAAACAAAAAAAGAAATGATTGATAAAGTAAGCTATAAAGATTTAATTTTTAAAAGATAATAATTCAAGTTTTATCTTTAATTTTAAATCGCGAATATTAGCGGCAGAACATGTTGTTTTATTGATTCTGAATTTAGATTCAATATTGTTCATGGTGAGTCTATAGCCAAGGAATTCAACATATTATTTATTACTATCAAATGTGAATAACAGAAAACATTTTTAGCAGAAAACACCGTTTTAATACCTCCGATTTTTTTGTGTTTACACAAAAAAACACCATAGGAAACAAACAAAGTTTTAAAAGAACGCTAGTGATTTTAAAACTTCGTTTGTTCCTATTAGGTGTTATTGTTATAAACGAAATTTGCTATCTATAATTAAATTACAAAAATTTAATTAGGAGAAAAAAATGGCAAATTCAACATTCCTTTGTAAAGAAATAAACTTTACAAAAACTGGCAAAGCGGGCAAAAACGGTATAAACAAAAACAGCTATATTCAACTTTTAAAGAGTATTTTACACTCTTTAAGAATTGAAATGGAAGAAAAAAATATACATATTATTAATTCAAAAACACATGAAAATATAATTTATACGGATGAAAAAATATATTTTGATAACAAAGAAATTATTGAATTGATAGAGAAAGAAATTGCTGAAAATATAAAAAAATATGAAAATATAGACGACAAAGAAAACAGATTAAAAATCTTAAAACAGTTTCAAGATGCTAAATCTGCGATAGCAAAAAAGACAGATATTAAAACATTAGATAAATTATTAGACGATAATTTAGACACTACAGAATTATTGAAAAAATTGAATTTGGTAAATGATAAAAGAACAATAAAAACTTTAGAAAACTATATTACATTAAAAAAAGAAAGAGACGAAATTAAAACAGAAACGAGGGCTTATCAAAATCAAACTTTAGTAAAAGAAATTATTTTTAAAATTCCAGAAGGACAAAGTTTAAATATAAAAAATGAAGACTGGATTACTCTACAAAATAATTTTTTAAAAAACTATTTTAAAGAATATAAGCTACATTTTTCAGCAATTCATTGTGATGAAGGAACAGAGAACAAATCACATCTTCATATGTTTTTAAGTGGTTTTAACCATATTAAAAATGATTTTGATATCAATGAAAAGATATTTAGCGATATGAATAAAAAGTATAGTTTGAATTTAGATTACAACAAAGTAGAAGACCACAAAATAGCTATGCGAAAGTTTCAAGAAGATTTTTATGATTTCTTTAATAAAGAATTAAAATTATTAAATTACAAAGACAAAATAGAACTAAAAACATACACAACAGAAGACGAAATCAAAAAAAGATTAAAAATTAAAAAAGAGGACAACTTAACGATTACACAAAAACACACTAAGCTAATTAATCAAAAAATTAGCGAAACATTGGAAAAAATGGAAGGTGAAAAACCAAAAATTCTAAAAAGTGAAGTTAAAGAAAATTCTACTTTTTTAAATAAAAAAACATATAAATTAGAACTTGAGACAGAAACAAAAGAAGAAATGAAAAAAGTTGTTGATAGTATTAAAAACTATTCAAAAATATCTAATTTTGTAAAAGATTTAGAAAAAGAAAAACAAGACGCTAATAATAAATATTATATATTAAAAAGTGATGCTACTAATAAAATAAATTACTTAACAAGCAAAGAAGACGAATTACTATTAAAAGTTAAAAAACTACAAAATGAATTAAGCGACACATTAAAATATAAAAATGAAATTGTAAAAATAGAAGAAAAAAACAAAATTCTAAAAGATGTATTAGAAAAAAACACACATATTAAAATTTCTGATACTGATATAGATAGCAATTTAGATAACACGATTACACAAAAAAGAAATATAAAAGATGAAGAAGATAAGAAATTTATAGCAGAAGAACTAAAAAGAATAAAGGACGAAAGAGAAAAACTAGCTAAACAAGAAGAAACACCACAAAGAGACATTAAAGACGAATTTGAAGAATTTAAAAGAAATAGAAAAATAGAAAAAAATAAGTGATAGAGGATGGATGGATAGATTATTAAATTATGAATAATTTAAAATCTATCTTTTTAGGATATGGTAAGTTAATAAAAACTATCTAAAACTATCAAAAAACACTAAAAAACCATAGCAGGTTATATCTGCTAATAGTTTTCTATTGTTTTATCTTTTTTAGTGTGTTTTTGTGGTTTTAAAGTATGATTTGAATTCTGATGCTATAAATTTCTTTTCTGCTAAAAATGTTTTCTGTTATTCACATGTGATAGTAATAAACACTATTGAATACTGATGCTACAGCAGACTTACATGATAATAAACATAAATCTAAATCTAAATAAACAACTTCTTTTGCTGCTAAATGGTTTTATTTCCAAAATTAAAGATAAAACTTGAATTATTATCTTTTAAAAATTGATGGAAAACGATACCTTCTGAATTATGCATACTGAATTAGATAACAAGTAATATCAACTATTTAGTATTAGCTACTTTCACATGTAGATTAATATGAGTCTTAATATAACTGCGTCTATCGACTTGTTATATTAAGAAGATACTATCGTTTTCCACTTTTTTATGATCTATAATTAAAAAATCAAAACTAAAAAGGAAAAACAGAAATGAAAAAAACAGAAGTTTATAGTGTTATAAACAATTATATATTCGATTATTTGACTACTTTTAGTAGGAAAAACTTATATTTAATAGTAAATAGTGGAAAAGTAGTAATTGAGAGTGAAGGATTTAATTTTTGTAGAAAATTAAAAGAAGAAAATAGATTAAAAGATTTTAATTCAAAAGATTTAAAAAATATTATTGAAAAAATTTATCTTTATATTATTCAAAATCAAAAAGAACTATTTGAAAAATATGGAAATGGTGGAAGGTATAAAAACAAAGTTTTAAATTGTAAAACACTAAAACAAAAACAAAAAATCAGCGGTGAAACAACAGCTAAAATCAATAGTCAAAAGAAACAAAATTTAGTAGTTAAAACAATAGAAAACTTATTAAAAACACAGCAAAAAATAACTATCAAAGCTATTTGTAGTGTTTCAAAATTAGATAATAAAACTGTTATTAAATACTATCAAAATTTAAAAAATGAAATAAAATTACATAATTCAAAAATCAAAATTTTCAATAAAGAAATTGATAAGTTTTTAAAAGAACTTTTTTAATAGTTGCGTTATACTGCTATGACGACTTTTTAATGGGGAACAGGTGAAAAAATGACGATTTCAATGAACGAAATACAATTTAAAAAGATACTAAACACCGCCGTAGCCGATGTTTTGAAAGGTTTAGGGTTTAATGAAAAAGGGAAATTGGTAAATTCCCCCTCTGCCCGCCATTACATTTTTAACCCCGTATTTTAGGCATTTGCGAAGCACCTATTTCTCACTGTGACCAAATCGTGCCCAAAACTATGCTACAAGATTTAAAAATACGGCTTTTCATCTGTATCTCTCTTTACATGTAAGGATGAAATTAAATTTTCCTATTAATAAATATCTCCTCTATTGTCACCATCTAGCATTAATATAACCAATTCATTATCAATAATATCGTAGACAAATCTATAATTATTGATTCTTAGCCTATAAAAGGGGGAGTTAGATAATTTTTTAATGTCCAATAATGAATTTGGGAAAGGATTGTTTTTTAAAATTTTGAGTTTAGAATCTATATTTTCTTTATCTTTTGGGTTTCTTTTTTCAATAAACTTGATAACATTTTTTTTGAAAATAAGTTTATAAGTCATTATAGAACATACTCTTCAAAGTCATCTCTTTTCCCATTTTTAAAATCATTTGATACTGTTTTCAATTCTGACAAAGTCTCATTTGACACATAGTCAAAGTCTTTAGTTGAAAGTTTTGCTGTATCAATTTCATTAACAATATCAATTTCATTTTTTGAAAAATGGCTGAGTAACCATTGAAATTTATCAAAAGCTGATTCATTAATTTTAAGGGTAATTGTTTCCATTGGCATCCTTTAAAAAATAAAATATTGCATAGATTATTCATGATTTTAGAATTCTATTTTGTAAAGATTATAGCAAAAATTGAGTCGATATCTTATTGTCATTTTTATATTTTTAAAGGATACAACAATGCTTCAAGTTTTTGATTTTATAAAAGTATGGTAAAAAAATGAAAATTCAAATGCTCGCCATACATCAATACTCGCATCATATAGAAGCTGCTTGCTTTGTGATTGATACCGTATATTTACTTGCTAACCTACAACACAATTCCTACCATTGTGCTTTGCTTGATAGAGAGCTTTATCTGCGCGTTCAAATAACACTTTAACGGTATCATTTTCCTTAAATTCAGCAATACCAAGGCTTATTGTCATACTTTTAATCTCTGTAAATGTATATTTTTCCACAGCGATTCTTAATTTTTCAGCCAACAATATCGCTGAGTCACGATTTGTTTCTGGACAAATAATCAAAAATTCTTCACCACCATAGCGACCCACAATATCACCTTTTCGTAAATTACCTACTAATATTTTTGCCAAAGTTTGCAAAGTGATATCCCCTACGAGGTGCCCATAAGTATCGTTTATATGCTTAAAATGGTCAATGTCAAGCATGATAAATGATAAAGGCTGATGATATCGATTTGCTCTTTGCGATTCAAGGTCCATATACTCATCAAGCTTTCTTCGATTGTATATTCCTGTAAGTTTATCAATTTCTGAAAGTCTTTCGACTTCTTTTTTGGCGGTGATATCATTACCTACTGCCATATAAGAAATAATCTCACCATTTTCATCTTTTATGGGGATGATATTTTGCTCTATATAATAAGTGTTGCCATCTTTGCCTATATTTTTCAACTCGCCTTGCCAGTTATTTCCTGATTCTATAGTATTCCAAAGTTCAGAATAGACTTCATTTGGGGTATCTGGATGGCGAATAACATTGATTTTCTGACCTATTAATTCCTCTTTAGTATATCCATATTTTTTTGTAAAAGCACTACTTACTGAGGTGATTATGCTATTTGTTTTTGTTGTGACTGTGAGTACATAAGTATCTATAATATCAGAGAAGCGTTTTAAATCTTTATTTACTGAGATAAGGGATTGTTGAAGTTTTGAAGGTGCTATGGAAGCCAATATGGCAAGAGGAATACTAATGATTATACTCAAGAAAATAATAATTAAACTGGTTTTGATATTGGACGCCAATAATGTACTTTTGTAGGTATTTTTTGGTTTTAAAATCAATATCGCCTTATCTTCATTATCCAAGATATCATTTAATGGAAAGCTATAAAAGGCTTCTCCTTTATTTTCTCCTGCTAATATTTTTTGGGCTTCTGCTGGAAACTCATCGTATAATCTAATATTGGAATTAGTATAGCGCGACCATGAATACTGATCGTTGGGGTGTAGGATAAAATAACCATCTTTATCAATGATAAAATGATCAAAACTGGTTGATTTTTTCAAACCATTAATCATTTCGGCGGCAAGTAGATTAACAATCACCATTCCAACAAATTTATTTTCTTTAAAAATAGGTTGAGCCACCCTAAAAGTAGGTTTATAGGGAACTTCTATCTTGCCGTTTTCAATATTAAGATCAACGCGCGAATGCCAAATTTTTTGCTCATTCATATGACTTACAATTTGAAAATAATCGCGTTGGCTTTTACCCTGTAAATTTGATTCTGCTACGATAAAAGGTTTATCATATTTGCTATTTCTATCAACTCGAATCTTCTCATTTCCCTCAGCATCAATAAAGCGAGCTTGCATAATAAAGTTATTTGACATAGCAATTGCATAAAAAACACTGGTTAAACTCTCTTTTTTTTCACTTATAGGATTTTTTAAATAGCCATCTAAAGAAGGGTTGCTGACCAATGCTTTGACAATTTCATCAAATCTTTCTACATCTGGCTTTAGATAATCAAATTTTTTAATCAACCCCACTTCTTGGGAAGCTTTTTCTATATTTTTCTGGATATCAATAAGATTCATATTGAAGCCAACAAAAGAACCAAATAATGCCACAAAAATACCAAAAACTATAAAGTAAGTAAAAAATATCAATTTAAAATTTTTATTTATCATGCTAAAAAACCTATTTTATTTTTATTATATCTTAAAAAATTAAGCAATACTCTAGCAAGTTGTTCAAAAAAATATTTTTGTGATTTTCTACAAAATACTTTATTTGCCGATATAGTATTAACTCTTATATAAGGAGTAAACAATGGATCCAGTCGGTATGAGTGGGAGTATGACAACTCCTGAAATATATGCGATGAAACAAGCGACAAAAGTGCAAGAGAGGGCTATCTCACAAATTTTGGAAGGTCTTCAACAGCCTCTTGAGGCTTCGTCTTCAAATCGTTCTGATTTGACATCTGAGGGAATTGGTCAAAGCCTTGACCTTTTAGCCTGATGTCTTTGCTCACTGTTGAGACAATCCTTCGTTAAGAGGGATTTCGTCTCACACTTCTTTTAAACTACTTATCTTTTTTTGGGTGTACTTTTCTTCACTATCGGACGATAATCCACAATTGTGGTAGTTCCTTTTCCTGGGTAGCGTTTCATCTCAAAATGCTCTTTGAGCTTTCCTAGAAGTGAAGTGATTTTGCTTGAGCCATAAGTTCGTGGGTCAAAGTCTGGGTATTGGCGTTTGATGTATTGACCTGCGGCAGAAACACTTGCCCAGCCCTCATCGTCTTGCGTTTTTTCAAACCCTACATGTAAGATTTTTGCCAGTTCTTTGAGCGAGTCTTCTTTGGATTCTTTGGTTGACTTTTCTTCAAATTCTTCTTCCGCAAGGTCGTTGTTAAACTTGAGATTTTCGGTAAAGATAAAGTCATCGCAAGCGTTACGAAATGAAATCGGTGTTTTATGCTCGCCAAATCCAAAAACATAAATCTCAGACTCTTTGAGACGAGATGCTAGTTTGGTAAAGTCACTATCGCTAGAAACCAAAGCAAATGCATCAAATTTTTGCGTATAAAGCAAGTCCATCGCATCGATGATCATGGAAGCATCCGTAGAGTTTTTTCCCGTAGTATAGGCAAACTGCTGTATGGGCTGGACGGCAAGCTCATTGAGGCTCTCTTTCCAGTTTTTAAGATAACTACTCGACCAATCTCCATAGGCACGCTTCACGATAATATGACCATGCGTTGAAAGCTCTGCTAGGATGAGTTCGAGTTTACTCTGTTGTGCATTGTCTGCATCGATGAGAACAACGATTCGTTTTTGTTCGCTAATATCTTTCATGAAAATTCCTTCAAAGTCTTGTAAGAATTATAGCCCTTATCTCCCCTAAATGCGTTTGTTGTCATACGATAAACATAATAATTGAGTATAATTTCGACTTTAACTTATATTATCCATAGGAAATTTCGATGCAAACTAATTCTCCAACTACGGTTAAAATAGAAACAGCGGACCCTTCATCTTTGGCTCTTTTTGGGCTTGCAATGGTCACTTTAGTCGCTTCAACACAAAAGATGGGTGTCACCGAGGGCTTATCGCTTATCATTCCTTGGGCGATTTTTTTGGGTGGTGGCGCACAGCTATTTGGCTGTATTGGAGATTTTAAACGCAATAATGTTTTTGGAGGAACTGCTTTTGGTGCATTTGCGCTCTTTTGGTGGTCAGTTGCGGCATCATGGATGATGAAGATGGGTGTATTTGGTCCAGAGCTAGCAAAAGCTGTCGACACCAAACAGTTAGGATACGCCTTTGTGGGTTACCTTATTTTTTCTCTTTTTATGACGATTGGCTCGATGAAAAATAACAAAGTTTTGTTTGTTATTTTTGTTTTTATCGACTTACTCTTTATCGGTTTATCGCTTAGCATTCTTACCACTGGCGCTTTAGCGACATTTGGGCATGATCTTGGTGCGTACTCAGAGTTGATAATTTCTCTACTTTCGTTCTATCTTTCTGCTGCAACCGTACTTAACCCTCACTTTGGGAGAGTGGTTTTACCTACGGGTAAGGCTTTGATGCAATAAGCAACTTCAATATTTTTTTATCTACTGTGGAGATAGCAAGTTTGTCTATCTCCTCCACGCTAAACCAACCATCAACCTCTTTTATAGGCTCACACAACAGCACTTCAAGTTCAAGTTTAAAATGGGTATATACCTGCTCAACTCTGCCTAATTTCTTATAACCATTTGGTCTACCCAGTGTTTGAACAAACCCCCACAAACCATGAAGCAAACGCTCTTTTCGCTGAATTAAACCTAATTTGTTATCTTTATACATAACCAAAGCGATTTTTTGTCGTACTGGAATGGCATTTTTCTTTTGAGGCAAAGGATAATTATGTGGATCGATTTTTCCGATACACTTTACATGTAAAGGACATTCACCACACAAAGGATTTCGAGAAGTACAAATCAAAGAGCCCAAATCCATCAAAGCTTGATTGTGTTCGTAAGGATGTTTTTGGTTTAAAAATTCCCACGCTCTTTCCCAAAGAACTTTTTCATCCTTAGTTGACAAGCCAAAAAAACGACATAAAACGCGTTTGACATTAGCATCTAAAATGGGCAATACCTGCCCATACGCAAACACACCAATAGCATGTGCCGTACTTTTGCCAATGCCTTTTAAAGCTTCAAGTTCTACGATATTTTGAGGCAAAATACCTTTACATGTAAGGGCTGTATAATGAAGATTTTTGGCTCTTGTGTAGTAACCTAGTCCTTCCCACCTTTTAAGCACATCATCTAGTGGTGCATCTGCAACGGATTTGAGTGTGGGGAAAGTTTCCAAAAAAGGAAAATAGAACCGCTCTAAAACTGTTTTAACTTGCGTTTGTTGAAGCATAATTTCACTGAGATAAATGTGGTAAGCATCTTTAGTATTTCGCCAAGGAAGCTCATGCCTCCCAAAAATCGCATACCACTCAAAAAGTTTATCTTGAATCATAAACACCACGAAATGGGCTTTATACCTTTACATGTAAGGAATTCATTACTCTTGGAAAAAGGCTTTGAGCCAAAAAATCCACGATAACTTGAGAGCGGTGAGGGATGAGGCGCTTTTAAAATCAAATGCTTTTTACCATCTATTAAACTCGCTTTGGCGCCAGCTGGTGCACCCCAAAGGATAAACACCAAATGCTCTTTGTGCGCACTCAAAAGCTTTATCACTGCATCAGTGAAGTTTTCCCAGCCTTGATTGCGATGTGAATTGGCTTCACTTGCACGGACGGTTAAAACTGTGTTGAGTAGAAAAACACCTTGGTGTGCCCATGCGCTCAAGTTGCCACTTTTGGGAACTTCGCAACCCATATCATCTCTTAACTCTTTGAATATATTTTGTAAAGAAGGTGGATGAGGAACACCATCTTGTACCGAAAATGAAAGTCCATGCGCTTGATTTTCGCCATGATAGGGGTCTTGTCCAAGAATCACTACTTTGACATTATCAAAAGGAGTATTGTCAAATGCTGCAAAGATATTTGTGCTTTTAGGATAAATCTTTTGACTTTTTTTTTCTTCAACTAAAAATGCTTTTAAGGCTTCAAAATAGGGTTTTTGAAACTCATCAAAAAGGATCTTTTTCCAACTCTCTTCTATTTTTGGATCAATCATATTCTCTTCTTTAAGAAATTTTGGGTAAAATACGCTTCGCCTTCTTCTAGACCTGTGCAATGTCTTTTTAGAGCAAAGCTTCAGGGTGGGAACACAGCAGAGCACTTTTTTAAGGTGTGTGCCGCAGTCATCTGGAAGAGGGTTTTTTACCTATCTTTACACTCCTAGATACAACTCAATTTCTAAAGCCAATTTATAAAAATCAACTTTTTCCATTCTTCCTTTTTCTTGCAAAGCCTCTTTGATATGCTCTCGTCCTTGTATCAACTCTTTGGACTTCACACCATGCGAGATGGAAAGTGTTGCTTCGATAAAGGCTGAAATGCGGTCACAATTTTTAAGTGCAAGCCCATCAATGGCGTTGTATTTATCTTCATTGTAAGCTTCCAAATTATCCACGATTACGATGCCATTTTCATTGATTTTATTAAGAAATTCATCTTTTTGATTGTCGCCATAAAGCCCTAAGAGATACTTAAAAGGCTTGATGATATTTTCAGGCAAATAGACCAAAATTTCTTCTTCAATCATCTTGATTTCAAATTCACTAATAATTTCATCAAGTCCACTGACGGAGTACTTAACAGGTGAAATGATGTCACGGGTGAGTGCTTCGGGAAAATCATGGAAGAGGGCACAAAAAAAGTTATTTTCCATTCTTTTGTCACATGCTTTAATAGAAAGCGAGTAAAAATAACCCAAAATAGCCACAATCAGCATATGCCCCAATACTGAAGTTTCAGGAATTCTAGGCGTTTGTGCCCAACGCTTTTGAAAACGAAGTCGTCCACTGAGGTCGATAATTTTGGAGATTTTTTTATTCATCGCCATTTTACGAACGCCAATGAGCTCATAATAATCTTCGATTTCTTCATCAACGGCTTCTTTGACTCTGTCGATATTATTGAGAAATTGACTGGTTTGATAAACGATAGAAAACTCCCATTTAGTCGCCATATACGAAGCGGCTTTAAGGATAAATCGCTCTTTTTTATACATAGTAGGGTCTTTAAGATAAGTCTCAAATCGCTTATAAAATGCTCCCTCTTCAATGTCACTCAAAGAGTCATATAATTGCTCTAGTACCCATGCATTAATCTCTTTTTCTTTCTTTTGAAGTGCTCGTCTAAACACATCAGGGCGAATGTCAGTCACCACCACACGGCGCAAAAATTCAAAAATGCCTGCTTCTATCATGGAAACCATATTGATACTCTCTTTGGGTTCCATCTTCGCTAAAAAATAAGCGATGATAAACTTGTGTGCTTGTTTATCAAGTTCCACTAATTCAACCATCCTTGGATAGTCATTCCACCTCTGTATGGAAGCTGCACCGAAAAATTGTTCGATAAGTTTAGGACTTAACATCCTATCTCTTTATTGACAATGTTAGAATCTATCTCGATAACGGTATGAACATTGCCTCTAGGATTAAAATCCGCCACTACTTTGAGCCATTTTGGGTTGATTTTGGAAACAAGCATATCGTAGATTTCATTGGCACTGTTTTCGTGGCTGATATGCCGTGTCATAAAGCTATTGATGTAGAGTTTAATGGCTTTAAGCTCGACTACAAATTCGTTAGGAATGTAGTCAATATAAATCGTCGCAAAATCAGGATAACCGCTTCTAGGACAAAGGCAACAAAATTCAGGTAGCGTCATCTTAATCGTATAGTTTTTTTTGTTATTGTTAGGCCAAATTTCCAAATCTTTTTCGATATCAAATTCTTTGATAATTGCTTCACCATATTTCATTTATTTCTCCTATTGTTTTTGGTTTTGAGATGTAAAATCCTTGAATATAATCAGGATTAAACGCTTTCATTTTGCTAAAAAGTGCCTCTTTATCGGCAAATTTTAGCATGGTTTTGATTTTTAAATTGCGTGCAAATTGCATGTACATTTCTAATATTTGAGCATATTTTGGGTCTTCTATCTTTTTGGTAAATTCCATATCAAATTTGAGTATATCGATAGGTAAATATTTGATGTATTCAAAACCGCAGTTATTGCCACCAAAATTATTGAGCGCTATTTTAAATCCACTTTTTTGATAATCGCCAATGATTTCGCGAAAACGAGACATATCTTCATAACTATTTTTTTCGCTAATTTCTAAAATAAACCGACTAGGGTCTATTTTTTTATCATGAAAAAGCGTTGTGAGATAGAGTTTAAAGCTATTATTTCTCAGCGATACGGGTGAAATATCTACACTAAAGAGGATATTTTTATCCATTAGTGGTGAAATTTCATCCAATAGCAGTGAAAATATTTTTTCATCAAATACTTTTTCATAACCCGTATAATTAACAATCCGCTCAATCTGAGATTTCGATAAAAATCCATGCTCTTTAGTTGAAATTCTCGTCAAAACTTCTACGATTTTAATCTCACCACTTTGTATTTCCATTGAGGGTTGATATTTAAAAAATATTTTGTCATTTTTAAGTGCTTCGTCTACAATTTGTTCAAAAATATCTGGTTTAATATTGGGAAAAACAAAATCACTTTTTTTACTCTCCTCAAGAAGTATATAAAGTTTTTCAATGATATTTTTAACATTGGTATCATAATCTGCCTCAATTAAAGAAAAATCCATTTTTACTTCTATATCATTAATACCAATATTTTTAAGTTCTTTAGAAAATATAGTCAATAAATGCGTCAATTCTTTTGGATAACACTTAATCGGAAAAATAAAATTCCCACTCCAACACCTACCAATGGGTGTATTATAAAAATAGTATTTTTTTAAAAAATCATTCAATCTTTGTATAAATAATTTTAACAATAAGTCACTATTGCTTGCGCCATATCTCTCATTGATATCATCTATATTGTCTACATGTAAAAGTACAATCGTATAATTTTCTTTTGCTCCAAGTTCTTCAATAATAGAAATAATTTTCTTAAATGTAAACGCTTTAGTCGTAGAATCAATAAGTGTTGTTCTAAAACCATGATAAATAAGATAAAAAATATAATAAACATAGATAGGAATTAAGATAATGAGAAGAAAAAAGTTTTCAATACTTTGATTGAAAATTTTGAAAAGGGAAAAAAATATAAAAATCAGAAGAAAGAAAGGAAAAACGATTTTAAGTGCCGTGATAAATCGGTTTTCCCTCTCTTTAACTTCGGAATAGAGCATTAGACATCCAAGTGTTTAACATCTTTAGCGTGATCTTGAATATACTGACGGCGAGGTTCAACTTCATCACCCATAAAGAGGGTAAAGGTATCACTAGCAGCCTCAGCATCGTCGACTTTGACTTGAAGAAGTCTTCTATTTTCAGGATTCATGGTTGTTTCCCAAAGTTGTTCAGGATTCATTTCACCAAGACCTTTGTAGCGTTGGATATAAGCGCCTTTTTTAGCATTTTTTTCAATATCATTCAGTACTTCAATAGGGTCTTTTCCATCAAATACATCAAAATCTCGCTCAACGATTTTTTTATGGATATAAAGGGCTTCTTCATAAAGAGGGTTGGTATAGAAAGTATCATCAAGAAGTAACTCTTCTAAACCATCTTTGGTTTGAATGAATAAATGGATACTTTCTTCATTGATATAATAATTGAGCATGTTATAGCCGATATTGGTGATAAATCTATTAATTTCATTAAAGAGTTCTTCTGGGGGAAGCGTAATTAAATCTGGATTTTCTATCAAATGACGAATAACTTCTGGCATAGAAAATCGCTTTTCTAACTCTTTAAGTATATTTCTATAGGCTGAAATAATTTTAAAGAAATCCATCAAATCTTTAGTACCCACACCCTCAATATCAACAGCGTCCATACCAGATTCAATCAAAAATTCATTCATCTCATTATCATCTTTAAGATAAATCTCTTTTTTACCTTTTTTATAACGATACAATGGTGGTTGTGCCAAATAGACATAGCCATTATCCACGACTGGGCGTAAAAATCTAAATAAGAAAGTTAAAAGAAGTGTTTGAATATGGCTACCATCTACATCGGCATCCGTCATGATAATAAGCTTGTGATAACGAAGTTTTTCTTCGTTAAACTCATCACCAATACCACATCCCAAAGCTGTAATCATATTTTTAATCTCTTCAGATTTTAAAATCTTATCTAAGCGACTTTTTTCAACATTGAGAATTTTACCTTTAAGTGGCAAAATAGCTTGAAATACTCTATCTCGACCTTGTTTGGCAGAACCGCCCGCACTATCGCCCTCCACCAAATAAAGTTCACTGATACTTGCATCTTTACTTTGACAATCAGCCAACTTTCCAGGAAGTGTACCAATACTCATAGAATCTTTTCGTCTCGTTAAATCTCTCGCATTTTTAGCCGCTTCTCTACCCCTTGCTGCTGCAAGAGCTTTATTCATGATAGCCTTAGCTTCGATAGGATTTTCTTCAAAGTATTTGACTAATTGTTCATAAACTAATTTTTGAACAATAGGTTTAACATAAGAGCTACCTAATTTACCCTTTGTTTGACCCTCAAATTGAGGCTCAGGGACTTTAACGCTCACGATAGCAATTAAGCCCTCACGAACATCATCACCGGTAATTTTGACATCTTTTTCTCTTACGCCTGCATTTAAACTAACATAACTTGTAATAGCTCTAGTGAGTCCTGCGCGGAAACCACTTTCGTGTGTTCCACCATCCATTGTTTTAATATTATTTACAAATGAAAAAAGAATTTCACTGTAGGTTGAGTTATACATCATTGCTACATCAACTTCGACATCTTCAACACTTGCTGTATAATGAACAGGCTCCGCAACTTGTTCTTTTTTATTAAGATCAACAACAAACTGTTTAATACCACCTTCAAAATGATAAACTTCAGCTCTGCCATCTCTTTGGTCTTTAAGTTCTATTGTTATTTTTGGATTTAAGTAAGCAAGTTCTCTAAAACGAGTTGCTAGAATTTCAAATTGAAAATCTACAGTTTCAAAAATAGTACCATCTGGCCAAAATTCTATAGTAGTACCTGTTCTATTGGTTGTTTTAACAATATCTAATGGTGTTTGTGGAATTCCAGCAGCAAATTCTTGACGGTGTTCATTGCCTTCTCTTTTGATGGTAGCTACCAATCTTGATGAAAGTGCATTTACAACAGATACACCAACACCATGTAAACCACCACTGACTTTATAAGTATCTTTGTCAAATTTTCCACCAGCATGAAGAATCGTTAGAACAACCGTAGCAGCAGACATATTTTCACCATCATGCCAACCTACTGGAATTCCGCGTCCATTATCAACAACGATACATGAGCCTTCACGAGTAAGTTCTACTTTAATTAAATCACAGTGACCTGCCATTGCTTCATCGATAGAGTTATCAACGACTTCATAAATAAGATGATGGAGTCCGTTTATATTGGTATCACCGATATACATACCAGGGCGTTTTCTAACTGCTTCAAGACCTTTTAAAACTTTAATATTGTCTGCACCATAAGTATTCATATTTTCTCCGCTTTTACTGTTTTTAAATCATAATTGGCATAACGATAGTCATAAAGTTGTCGCTTTCTAAAGTGAAAGGTAAACCACTATCATTAAATCCAAGGGTAAAATTATCATGTTCTATGTTAGATAAAAAATCCAACACATAACGGCTATTTACTGCTAAAAAGATATCATCATCCAATCCTGTTTTAAACTCTATTTCTGTTTTAGCTTCAATGTTATCGTCATTAAGACTTTCAAAAACAATTTTTTCTGCTTTAAAAGTAATTTTGATTTCATTGGAGATGATAGAAATTTGTTTAATAGCATCAATCATCAATCTGCGATCAAGTAAAATTCTAAAGTTTTTAGTTTTAGGGATGATTCGTTGATAATCTGGAAATTTACCATTGATGAGTTTGGTAAAAAATTTGAAATTTGAAGATGACGCAATAAGTGTGTTTTCATCATAAAACATCTCTATATCATCAAAAAAGAGTTTTTGGATTTCACTAATGGCTTTTTTAGGAATAATCAATGAAAAATTATGTTCAGTCTCTTTTTCAATTTTAACAATTGCCAATCTTTTAGTATCCGTTGCCACAAGATTAATAGCACCATCTTTAATGTCAATAAGTGAACCATTCAGTTCAAACTTTGGATTATTGGTATCAATAGCAGGAGCGATTTTTTTAATGGACTGAACCAGTATTTTACTATTGATATCGAACTTTGGTTTACTATCAATTTCAGGGAAAAGAGGAAAGTCATTAGGATTGAGCATAGGAAGTTTAAATTTTGAACTATTTTGTTTAATATAAAGGTAATCATTGATAGTTTCTAAGATAACTTCATCGTCTTTAAGAATTTTAATAATATCTAAAAGTTTTTTACCATTAGCTGTGGCATTGCCTGCTGTGATAATTTTGATTTCTTTTGTGTTATAAGTAAGTCCTATCTCATGATCAGTTGCTTTAATAATAAGCGTGTTATCTTCTGTGGAGATAAATACATGTGAAGTAATTTGACTTAAATCTTTTTTTTCTAAATAAGGTTGTGTATTTAGAAGTATGGTTTCTAAAATACTTTTTTTAACTGAAACTTTCAATGGAGTCTCCTTTTATTATATTTAATTAAAATAGTTGAAGTAGTAGTTTAGGGTGAACTTGTGAAAACATAAACATTATACCTCAAATTAGGGCTGATTGGAGGTGAAAGAAAGAGAATCAAACTTTCACATCTCATCACTTATTTTTTAAAACTTTACATTTGTTTGGTCAATATCTTATTTTTTAGGTCTTCTACTCTTAATTTAAATGATTCATTAGTGATAATAAGTTCGTTAATTTTTTTAATGTTGTGTGATACAGCGGTATGGTCTTTCATACCAAAATAAGTGGCTAAAGATGGCATAGAATTAGGCGTGAGTGTTCGCGCTAAATAGATGCCAATACGCCTTGCTTCTACAATGTTTTTACTGCGCTTGGTTGATTTTATTTCACTAGGCTTAATATTAAGGTCTTTTGAAATCGTGAGTATAATATCTTCTAATGTGATATTTTCTCTTCTTTCTTTAATTTGTTCACGCATAACATTTTTAGCAAATTCAAGGGTTATCTCTTGGCGCATTAAAGATGCGTAAGCATTGAGATTGATGATAGCACTTTCAATTTCACGGATATTATCACCCATATTAGAAGCGATGTAATTGACAATATCGCTATTGAGGTTAATTCCATCAAGTTCGCATTTTTTATTGATAATAGCAATCTTAGTTTCAAGTTCAGGCAATCCAATATCAGCAATTAAACCCCATTCAAATCTACTTTTAAGGCGATCTTCTAGTCCATTAATCATTTTTGGTGGTTTATCTGAGGTGAGGACGATTTGTTTACCAGCAGAGTGAAGTTCATTAAAAGTATGAAAAAATTCTTCTTGAGTCTGAATTTTATTAGATAAAAATTGCGTATCATCAATAAGTAAAACATCACAATTTCGGTATTTATCCCTAAATCTATCCATAGATTGGTTGCGAAGGTTGTAAGTAAAATCATTCATAAATTGTTCAATGGTTGCATAAATAACACTTTTGCCTTTGGCTTGAACATAATTACCAATGGCATGAATAAGGTGTGTTTTTCCAAGCCCTGTAGGTCCATAAATAAAAACAGGATTATACATGATGCCAGGTTTTTCTGCGATAGATTTTGCAGCAGTATATGCGTATTGATTTGAACTGCCCACTACAAAACTTCCAAAAGTATAAGAAGGATTTAAAATAGTGCTTTTGGTATTTTTATTAACATCAACCATTTCAATAGGAGTAGGTTTACTTTTAGTGATTTTCAGATGTTCTTTGAGAACAATTTTGATTTCTGGTTTTTTTCCTGTTTTGAGTTCAAAGAGATGACCAAGTTTCTCGCTGTATTTTGTTTTTACCCAGTTAGCGATGAGAATATTGGGAGCAATAAAGACCATCTGGTCGGAGTTTGAAGCTTTTTCATGGAATTTAAGTTGTTTAATGTAGCGATCATATTCTAGTGAAGAAATTTCTTCTTTTAAAAGTGATAAGATAGTATCTGCTAACAAAAAAATCTCCTTAAAAAAATCTTCACCCTGTGAATAACGCTGTGAATAAGTGACTTTTATTTTAGCTAAAAAATTATTAGTTATATGTTAAACTATGATTGATATAATGTGAAAATAGTTATTCACACTGTGAAAAAGCAGTGAATAAAGGGCTTTAGGTGATTATTTTAGGAATAGATCCAGGGACAAGAAATTGCGGTTATGCCATTTTAAAAAAAGAGAAAAATAGTCTTACTTTGATAGAAGCAGGACTGATAAAAATTAAAGAAAAAGTACTCCAACATCAAATTATGGAGTTGGTTGAGGGTCTTGATATTATCTTTCAAAACCACACGATTGATGAAGTTGCCATTGAAGATATTTTTTATGCGTTTAACCCTAAAACTGTTTTAAAGTTAGCACAATTTCGTGGAGCACTGAGTTTAAAAGTTTTACAAGTGATTGGAAATTTTAGTGAGTATACGGCACTACAAGTTAAAAAGGCGGTCACGGGTAATGGAAAAGCCGCTAAAGAGCAGGTCTCTTTTATGGTAAAAATGATTTTGGGCATTAAACAAGAGATTAAACCTCTGGATATTACGGATGCTATCGCTATTGCTATCACGCATTCCCAGAGGGTTAAAGCTTAGTTTTTTTCTTTGATAGTAAAGATATATTTATGCTCTTCTGGCAGCACATCGTAGAGTGCATGAGCAAGATTTTGAATTTCCCAAAGGGCAGATTTATCACTTCTTAGGGTTAAAAAGTTTTGAAGACTTCGCGCATTGACTGTCCATGTAAGTTCGGTTTTATAACTCTCTGGAAGGCAGTATTTTGCCTTATCATTACTGATTCCCGTAAGTAAGACCAAGCGAAGATTTTCTAGGGCACGGATACTCATCTCATCAACCATATCAACACCGGTTAAAACAAGATACTTAGAAGCTCTTTCCAAATCCTTACATGTAAAGGTTTCTTCGCTCTTTAATTCTTTGAGTGTATAGCGGGATGATTTAACCGATAAAGATGCCATGCGGTGTCTTGAAAACTCTTGAAGAAGGGCTCTACTGATACCTTGAATATAAAAGTTATAAACCAAATGTTCTAGTGTTGAAGCATGTTTAAATTTGTTTCCAACGCGGTCAATAAGCTCTTTATCTTTTTCTCCACCCTCATCACTTTTGTCAAAACTTTGCCAACAAGTTCGAATGGCGTTAGCGCAATAGATAAGTGGTGTATAGTGTTGTAGTGTTATGTTCATGTATTAGTCCCAAGTAAATATTGGGACTAATTGTATTACATGTAAGCTAAAAAATTGTTATTTGAGTTGGAGTAGTGTGTTGAGCATTTCATCCGCAGTGGTAATCGTTTTTGAGTTAGCTTGGTAACCTCTTTGAATAACGATTAGTTGAGTCAATGAACGAGAAAGATCCACATTACTCATCTCCAGTGAACTTGCCTGAATTGTACCTTTTCCACCCGTTGCTGCTTGTCCGATGATAGGATCACCTGAGTTGGAAGTTTGGATAAAACAGTTACCACCATCACTCTCTAAACCTTGATTATTGGTAAAGATTGACATAGCCACTTGAGCGAGGGCAAAACTTCTTCCGTTGGTAAAACTACCGATAACCGTGCCTGTTTCATCAACACTTAGACCATTAATATCACCACCAGCGTAACCATCTTGGCTGACAGAGGTTGTACTAGAGTCTTTATCAAAACTACTAATACCGTCAAATTGTCCTAGCGTTCCAAATTTGAGTTCAATATTTTGGTTAGAAGTTGAACCATTGTTCGCAGTATATGTGAGGTTTCTTGGAGAATACGTTGCCAAAGAACCATCGGAATTAAAGCTCACAGTTCCTGTGACAATATTTTTTGGGTAGTTTCCAAGATTGATATCGCCTGGTTCTGGAACAGAGATAAGGACTGACCATTCTGTACCACCATCACTAGTATAACCGGTTTTAGTATATTCAAATCTAACGGTATGTTTTGAACCCAAAGAGTCATAAACATCTGTACTAGAAGCCAAAGAGGCGGCATAGATACTTTGAGATGATCGTACAGATGTACCTCCCGTTAATGTACCTTGAAGCGCATTGATAGTCGTACTAAAATTACTATTTGCAGCGACATTATTGCTAGCATTTGTAAGATTGGTGACGGCTAAATAAAGATTATGATCATTGTCAGTTTTTAAGTTTGTTCCGACTGGATAAATCATTGGTGTACCAGCACTAGCTATAAGTGTTGAACCTGTTGGTATAGTTGCTGACTCTGAAAGTGTGATAGCAGCACCAAGAGCGCCTGCTGGAACAAGAGCACCATTAATCATCGTTGCAGCAGAAAGAATAGTACCTGCTTGAAGAATAGTAGTTGCTGGAAATGAGATGGGTTCAGAGGTAATGGTATTAGCCGTGATTTGTGAAACGACTGCAGATGGTGTAGCATCTATAACATCTCCATCATCAGTATTAAAGGCATCTCCTTTTGGGTTAGTAATTTCAAACTGTCCTGTTTTGCTAACACTTACGGCAACGCCATCATTTTTATTAAGCGTTTGAGCTCCCGTAGTTGCCCATTCATTTCTAGAATTTAAATCGGCATCCGCACCATCAGCAACAGTAGTTCCTAAATAGTTAACATACAATCTAGCATCTTTTTGCATTGCTTCTCTAAGGTCTTCAGTTGTTGAAAATGTTCTAGCCGTAGCATCATCATAAAGGTGCGTTGTGTTTAAAGGGCTACTGGTATAAGTATATTGATATGCCGTGATAACATCGGTACTTACCAATGGAGTTGTGTCTGTACCATTTTTGGTAAGTTTAATATT
This sequence comes from Sulfurospirillaceae bacterium, assembly GCA_028705785.1. Lineage (GTDB taxonomy): Bacteria > Campylobacterota > Campylobacteria > Campylobacterales > Sulfurospirillaceae > Sulfurospirillum. The sequence goes on from JAQWCT010000003.1 coordinate 28,986, forward strand.
TTTAGTTGCTGCTTCAGTGCCTGTTTGATTGCTGTTGGTAAGATAAATTTGATTACCACCTGTGATATTAGCTTCAACACCCGTTTTGGAAGTTTTAGCATTAATCAAACCAGCGATGATAGAAGCTACTGTAGCAGGATCAGTATCCAATGTTGAACCAGTGATGGTTTCACCATTAAGCACAATATCAACGACAGTAGGTGAAGCTGGAGGGCTAGGTACTGTAACTGTAGCACTCTTAGATTGCGCATAGCTTATCCAAACACCTTGTCCTGTTGTAAGATTAAAAGCTTTACCATCGGAGTTAAAAAGTGCGCCAAAGTCTTGTCCTCGTTCATAAAGTTTTTTATCAGCATTAAAAGCATTAGATCCTACATCATTTTCGTCGTGTTTTTCACTGGTTAAACCTACATCAATCGTACCATTTCCATTGGTATCAACCCAACCACTATTTGAATCTAAAGAGTAAATAACGGATTTTTGGTTGCCAACGGTATCGCCTGAATCAAGGTTGGCTTTAACCGCAATGTAAGTAGAAGCATTAGCAGGTGTAGTCAGTCCTGGAGGAATAGTGATATTGCCTATAGGTGAAGTAGAATCAAGTTTTCCCGTCGCCTCATCTCGCACCCATCCTTGGATAATATAACCATTGGTATCGACGAAGTTACCATTGGCATCAAAGGTAAAGTCACCACTTCTCGTATATTTATAGGTACTTCCACCATCGGGGGAGACAACAAAGAAACCGTCTCCTTGAATGGCAAGGTCTGTACTTTTATCGGTAGTTTCAATGGAGCCTTGTTTAAATATTTTAGTAACAGTATTGACTTGTGTTCCAAGTCCAATCTGCATTGCATTTTTACCACCAAGTTCTCCTTGAGGGGCAGTTGCAATTTTGGCAGTTTGACTTAAGAGATCAGAAAAATTTGCTCTACTGTATTTAAAACCTGTTGTATTAACATTTGCAATGTTGTTACCTTCAACATCCATTGCGATCTGGTGTGCCTGCAATCCGGTAACGCCGGCCCAGAGTGATCTCATCATTGCGTATCCTTTTTAAAGTTACTTTTTAATTTATTTAATTTCGTATCAAATGAAAGCAATTTTTATTCCATAAATATCATATACTTTTAGGTTTTCATATTGATAGCATTTTGTAGCAATTCATCACTGGTTGTGATACTTTTAGAGCTGGCATCAAATGCTTTTTGAATCACAATAAGCTCAGTTAACGCAGTTGCCAGACTAACATTACTACCTTCTAATTTATTACTAAAAATTTGTGAGCCTAGAAAACTTTCACCATTTTTAGTATAAAAAATAGCTTCGCCACTGTTAGAAGATTCTTCAAAAAGCGTTGAAGATGTTTGCGAAAGTCCTTGGTCATTTTGAAAATGGTAGATGGCGACTTTTGCAATAGCAGAACTTTTCCCATTGCTGAATTCCGCAACGACATTACCATTGCCATCCATTGCATAATCTTTTAAAAATCCTTCAACAGAACCATCTGAAGTTACAACATTGGCTTTTTCAATAGTCGTACTTGAGATAAGGCCATCATAATTACCGGCTGTTCCAAGATTAAGTGTTAAAAGGGTTCCACCATTGGAAAGTACTGGTACCGAGTTTGATAAAAGCTGTCCCGCACCACCAAAGGCGAGTGTACCAGTTTGAGCATCTACAATGTCATAAACTTTTTTGCTTGTTGTATCGATGTAATATTTTGTAGGGTCATAAATTTTTGTAACGGTTCCTTTGATTGTATCCACAGTATAAACTGAAGTATCGTATGTTTTAGTAGAATCGTAATTTTCTACCGTATAATCTTCAAAATAACTTAGTATCTTAATTTGAGCATCCCATGTGCTGCCTGATACCACTTGAGGAACTTGTTTAGTAAAAGTCATATCAATAATGTCTTTTGTGCCATCAGGGGCAATGATACCCGTAGTATAATGCTCGACATTGGCAACTTCTTGAGTAGATTTTACTGAAACACTTGCCGTTAGGTCGCTGGCGACATTTAAATTACTCACATCATAGTTGGCAATACTCCAATTTTTAGAAGCATCAAGCTGTGTTGAAATGTTGAGCGTTTTTCCATCAATATCTGTTAGCGTAATGGTAACTGTATCCCCCTCTTTGGGGTTTTGCAGCGCCGTAGTATTGCTAACGCCTCCACTAAGACTTACTCTTCCAGTAGTTGGAGTCACAGTTGGTGTATAATCAGCAGATGAGAGGGGAACAACGACGGCATCTGTTTCAATAGTCGGATCGAGATTTGAACCGTAAGAGACTTTTGATGTTGCAATCGGTGGATAATAGAGAAAATCGGGTAATGTTACTTTTGTTTGAGCTCCCACACTTCCCAAAGGGACATTATCCATAGCGGTAATAGCGTAAGGTATAGCTGGAGCGGATGTAGCTGCTTTGTAGTAGGTTCCAAATTGAGCAAGTGTCTTAGCATCAAGCGTTGTAGCCGCAATGTTATTGCCAGATGTTGCCATGAGATAATTACCACTTGCATCAACCAAAGAGCCTGCTGCATCGATTGAAAAAGCGCCTGCTCTTGTATAGTATGTTTTTCCATTTTGACCTTGTACACCAAACCAACCTTCGCCTTGGATAGCAAGATCAAAAGGGCTATCAGTATTTTCTAGGACACCTTGTTCTAGATTGAGGCTAGTGGTTTGGCTTTGTGCGCCAAGCCCTTTATCATTTGCCAAAGAAAAATAAGCGCCTGTCAATGTGGTTGAAAAAAGCGTTGAAAATTCTGGAGTGCTGCCTTTAAATCCGCTGTTATTGATATTTGCAATATTATTGGCTTGGACATCAATCGCAAATTGTTGCGTCTTAATGCCTGAAACACCATTGTAAAAAGAACTATTCATTGCAGGTTCCTCTATTCCGCATAATACTCAACTACCCTACTCATAGGATAATAAGTAGAACCTAATTTGACATAAGTAGATCCACTGTCATAGCGAATAGACTCAACAGGATAAACGCCAGCTTGTGTCGTTTTTGAAGCACCTGAAGCATCTACATAATCAGCGGTAACCCCATAAGTTGCGTCATCAAGCTGTACGCCATCATTATCTTTACCATCCCACTGAAAGGCGATAACGCCACTTTTCCCTGCTACTGTATCACCAAGATCGAGAGTTTTAACAACTTTACCATCTTTATTTTTGATACTGAGTGTTCCATCTTTAATTTCTGTAGGGAAATAGACTTCATAGGTTGATTTAGCATTTTCAAGTGTAATGGCTGTTGTGCCCAAGCTTCCCATCTTCCCGATCAAAGATGTTGCATTGGAGCTGACGCTTTCTTTAAGTTGAGCCGATAGATTTTCCAAGGCAGTGTTTGTTTTGGTTGCTGATTCAAGTGTGGCAAGTTGAGAAGTTTGTGTCAAAATTTTCTCAGTATCCATAGGACTAGTTGGGTCTTGGTATTGAAGTTCTACGAGAAGAAGTTTTAAAAAGTCATCTTTGCCTAAAACATCAGAACTGCCTGTTTTATCTTCAGCCTTTGTTGTTGTTGAACTTGCTGTGCCTGGATTAAGAAGGCTTTCGTAGCCTTTCGTATTTATTGTTGCCATAATGTATCCTTTTTTTATAATTTATACATATTGAGGAATGACAATCTCTAATAGAGCGGTCTCTTCCTCGTTAAATTCTTCAAAATTGCCTATAGTTCCACTGTTTTGTTTTGGGTTATGTTGTTGTGATTGGTCACTGTTTCGCTGGTCACTGAAATTCATCTCCAAATTGGTAAAGCCCATATTGATAAGCGCAGTCTTAACCTCTGCTTGGTTTTGGGTAAAAAGTGACATGGTGTTAGAACTTGAAGAGATGTTTACATGTAAGTTACTTCCTCGTGTGAGTAAGGTAATATCAACATCACCTAAATTTTTAGGACTCAAGGAGAGTTCTACTTTCATAATAGGAGGTCTATAAGCTTCTATTTTTTCTTTAAGATCGCTTGCAAACTGATTTAAGCTCTCTTTTACAGGCGTATTTTTAACGGTTATATCTTGTTTGTTTGTTGTTTTAAGGTCGCTTCTAACATCGGTGGTTGTTTGAGTCTCTTCCAAATCCGAAGAAGTATTGCTTGTTTTTGTCTCTTCTGTAATAATGGTTTTTTGTATTAGACCTGTTTCCTCAACCGTTTTTTCTGTTTTAGTCGTCTTTATAAGCATATCAGGAATATCTTTTTCGGCTTTTGTATTTTGTTCGACTTTGACTTCACTCATTCTTGTGACTTTGATAGATTCTTCCTCACTAATAGGAACTTCTGTTTCGACAGGTATTTCTACTTTTTTTGTTTCGTTTGAATTGACTACTTTTTGTACTACGGTTTCAAGAGGTACGGTTGTTTTTTCTACTGTTTCATCTTGAAGTAATGTTTGTAAAACTTGTTTTTGAGTGGTTTCAGTTTGTTTAGTTTCAATTTGACTGATTTGTTGTTTTTCATTTACCAATAAAGATTCTTCAATAATGGGAGTATCAACGGGCACATTATCTACAATAGGAGTTGTTTTTGGTTCTGTTTTAATCTCTTTAGAAATGAGTTCGCTTAACATAGAGGGAATGGGTGTTGGTTCTGTTTTTTGGAGTTGTTTGTCCAAAAAGCTGATAACATTGGTTGCTGTAGGTTGTGATTCATCACTTGATAATGAAGATTTTGTAGCATCTAGCGCTGTTTGAAGGTCATCGAAAAAATTATTTTGTGCTAGCGATGGGAATGAGGTTTTGAGATTATCAATATTTTCTTGTGAAATAGAAAGTTTTTCTAAGCCAAGATTGTATTTTTTGGATAAGTCTACAAGGTCGTTGACACTTTTAACATTTGCAAAATCTTGGCGTACGGTTTCACTGGTAAGAATTTTTTCCAATGTTGAAGAAGGTTTAAGTGATGGAAAAACCGTTGTTTGTGCGTTTTGTTGTAGTGCATTGACAACACTTAAAAGATCATCCAAAAGGTGCTCGTCAATACTTTTTGCTTTATCATCAGTTGGTGCAAGGTCAAGAAGACCTTCGCTTAATGGTGTTGTTGGAAGTGTTTGTAGGGGTTCGCTTAGTATTTCGACTTCATTCTCTTGCGTCAATTGCCCAAGGATGATAGAGAAAAAACTTTGAGCAAAAGAGCCATCACTGTTCTCACTTTTCATTGTTTCAGTGGTATTGGGTGCCAAAGAGAGAGCACTTTTGGGCTGAACAAGAGAGAAAATATCTTGCATTTTATGACCTTAATTTAAATTATAGAGACAATTCCACACACTTAACAAGCAATACTCATTCCAATTATAGAAAAGTAGTAATAAAAATGCTTTACATGTAAGGCTATTTTACATTTAGGGATAAAATGGTATAATCGCTCATATTTACTCCAAAATACAAAACCCAAACACTTTTTATTTTAGAGGTATAAAAGCCAAAATCAGAGGAGATTTTTTTGCAAGAGTTTAGAAATATTGCCGTTATCGCACACGTTGACCACGGCAAAACCACATTAGTGGATGAGTTATTAAAACAATCAGGAACTTACACAGCACATCACAAAGTTGAAGAACGCGCCATGGACAGCAATGACCTTGAAAAAGAACGCGGAATTACTATTTTGTCTAAAAATACAGCTATTCGTTATAAAGAGACTAAAATTAACATTATCGACACTCCAGGCCACGCCGACTTTGGTGGTGAGGTTGAGCGTGTTTTAAAAATGGTGGATGGTGTTTTGTTACTTGTGGATGCACAAGAGGGCGTTATGCCTCAAACCAAATTTGTGGTTAAAAAAGCGTTGAGCTTGGGTCTTTGTCCCATCGTTGTTATCAATAAAATTGACAAGCCAGCTGCGGACGCTGAGCGCGTGGTTGATGAAGTTTTTGACCTTCTTGTCGCTCTTGGTGCCAATGACCAACAACTTGAATTCCCCATTATTTACGCAGCAGCAAGAGATGGTTATGCTAAGTACAATATGAGTGATGAAAATAAAAACTTTGAACCTTTATTTGAAACTATTTTAACGCATGTCCCAGCCCCTTCAGGTAGTGCAGAAAATCCTCTTCAATTACAAGTTTTCACCCTTGATTATGACAACTATGTAGGAAAAATCGGAATTGCTCGAATTTTCAACGGAAGAATTAAGAAAAATGAAACAGTTATGCTTGCTAAAGCAGATGGAGAACAACTTCGAGGAAGAGTTTCAAAATTGATTGGTTTCCATGGATTAGAGAGAATTGATATTAATGAAGCAGAAAGTGGTGATATCGTAGCTATTGCTGGTTTTGAAACCCTTGATGTAGGTGATAGTATCGTTGATCCTAGCAATCCAATGCCTCTTGATCCATTGCACATTGAAGAGCCTACGCTTTCTGTTGTTTTTGGTGTTAATGACTCACCTTTTGCAGGACTTGATGGCAAGTATGTCACTTCAAATAAAATCAATGAACGACTCGAAGCAG
>JAQWCT010000103.1 GCA_028705785.1 Sulfurospirillaceae bacterium
GGTAGAGGAAAAGTTTGACTCAACGAATGTTCAAAAGCGTAGAGGCCTAGTCATTATTAAGAAAAAAAGACCTGAAATTGTTGAAGCCCAACCAGAAGTAAAGTCTAGTGAATCATTTTCTTATGGCAATAGAGAAAAGCCTCGAACCATGGAATCTGTTTTCGGCTCAAATACAGCGGCTATAGAACTCCAAAAGAAGAAAAAGAAAATTAAAAAGAATCCTGCTGAGAAAAAAACAATCGCAGAAAAACTTGATATCTCTTTAAATATAGAAATGGGTGAAACACACCTTGATTCAGAAGATGAAGATCTCATCGTTTTACCAGATATGAGTGTGGGTTTAGATATCAGTCAAAACGATGTAAGAAAGAAAAAGCAGATTGATCCTTCTCAAATTAGAACAACTAAAAAAACCAATTTTGTAATGCAAGGCATTCAAAGAGAAGGCAGAAGACGCCGCCGCCGTCCAACGCAAGTTACTGAAGCTGCACAAGTAAGCGCTATTGAAATTCCAGAAGAAATTCGTGTTTATGAGTTTGCAGAAAAAATCAATAAACCTTCTAGTGATATCATTAAAGAGTTGTTTACGCTTGGTGTTATGTTTACCAAAAATGACTTTTTAGATAAAGATTCGATTGAAATCTTAGCAGAGACTTTTGGTATTGAAGTAACGACAGTAAACAATCAAGATGCCTTTGACTATGTTAAAGCTTATGATGAAGAAGAAGGTCTTGATGCTGAAAATATCGTGGAGAGAGCTCCTGTTGTAACCATCATGGGACATGTTGATCATGGTAAAACCTCTTTACTTGATTACATTAGAAGTGCGAAAGTTGCCGCAGGTGAAGCAGGTGGAATTACCCAACATGTGGGTGCTTATATGGTTCAAAAAAATGGTCGAAATATCACTTTTATCGATACTCCAGGTCACGAAGCTTTTACAGAAATGCGTTCTCGTGGTGCTAAAGTAACCGACATCGTTATCGTGGTTGTTGCCGCGGATGATGGGGTTAAACCTCAAACCAAAGAAGCAGTTGAGCATGCAAAAGCAGCGGGCGTTCCTATTGTAATTGCTGTCAATAAAATGGACAAAGAAGCGGCAAATCCAGATTTGGTAAAAGCGCAACTTGCCGATCTTGGTCTCACACCAGTTGAATGGGGTGGAGAGCAAGAATTTGTACATGTCTCTGCAAAAACGGGATTAGGAATTGATGATCTTTTAGAAGTTATTCTTCTTCAAGCAGATTTGTTGGAACTTAGAGCTGATCCTAGTAGAGAAGTTAAAGCAACGGTTATTGAAAGTTCTGTTGAAAAAGGTCGAGGTCCTGTGGCAACGATTGTTGTTCAAGATGGTACGATTAAGGTCGGTGATACGGTTGTTGCCGGTGTTGCATTTGGTAAAGTCAAAGCACTTCTCGATGATATGGGACAATCCGTCAAAAGCGCAAAACCAGGTGAGCCTGTTGTTGTTTTAGGACTCAGTGAAGTTCCAGGTGCTGGAGAAACACTTATTAGTGTCAAATCAGACAAGATAGCCAGAGAATATGCGAAGAAAAAAGCAGAATATTTACGCCAAAAAGAACTTTCTAAAACGACTAAAGTAAGTCTTGATGACCTTACTGAAATGATTGCCGAGGGTGCACTTAAAACACTTCCAGTAATTATTAAAGCGGATGTTCAAGGAAGTCTTGAAGCTATTAAAGGTAGTTTAGAGAAGATTAGAAATTCAGAAACTAAAGTTAATATCATTAGTTCAGGTGTGGGTGGTATCACCGAGAGTGATGTTGCTATGGCAAGTGCGAGTTCAAATTGTGTTATCTTAGGCTTCCATGTTCGCCCAACAGGTATCGTGAAAGAAAAAGCGAAGAGCATGGGTGTTGAAATCAAAACTTATAACATTATTTACGATTTGATTGATGATGTCACAGGCTTGGTAACAGGTATGATGGCGCCAGTGATGAGAGAAGAAAATATGGGTCAAGCATTGGTTCGTGAAGTCTTTGCTGTGCCAAAACTAGGACATATTGCTGGATGTATCGTTACTGATGGTACGATTAACCGTGGTGTTAAAATGCGTGTTATTCGTGATGGTGTTATCGTTTTTGAAGGTACAGTTTCTTCACTTAAACGCTTTAAAGATGATGTTAAAGAAGTGGGTAAGGGATTTGAGTGTGGCGTTGGCATACAAGGCTTTAGTGAAATGCAAGTAGGCGATTTTATTGAAAGCTTTAAAGAGGTTCAAGAAAAAGCAAAACTATGATGGATAAAAGTATAAAAATTCAAAGAACACAAAGTGTCTTAAGGGAATTAATCCCTGAGGCACTTTCTACTTTGAGTGATGAAATGTTACGAGGTTTATGTGTTACTGAGGTGGAATGTAGTCGTGGAAAATACGATGCCACCGTGTATTTGGATAAAATGGCGTATGATGCAAAAGAAAAAGCATACATCCTCTCTCGTCTTGAAAAAGTAAAAAAGCACATTCAAAACCACTGTATGCAAACAGAAGGCTGGTTTCGATGTCCTAATTTCAAATTTGAGTTTGATGAGAGTTTAGAAAAACACAATAAAATTGATCATCTGTTTGCACAGATAGAAGAAGAGCTTAAAAAAGGTAATGACACGCATGACAAATCTTGATACCATCGTTAAAATTTTAGAAGAATGTGGTGTTTCGCTATACGATACCGAAGTAACGAGTGAATTTGATAAAAGAATTTTTACGATTTATATCACTTCAAAAGAGGGCATAACATTAGATAAATGTGCACATGTGAGTCGTATTTTATCGCCCATTTTTGATGTTGAGCCTCCACTTGAGGGAGAATATTTTTTAGAGATAAGCTCTCCGGGAATTGAGCGAAAACTGACTAAACCTGAACATTACAGTGCTTCTTTAGGCGAAAAAGTAAAAGTAAAATTGAATAATAAAGAAAAAATGATCGGCATACTCGAAGATTTTAAAGACAATACCCTTGTCTTACATGTAGACGACAAAAAAGTAACCATACCGCTTGGCGACATCGAAAAAGCTAGAACTTACTTTGAATGGTAGTACAAAGCAATAATGCTTTAATGAAAATCGCCCTAGAATCTGCTTGGGCGTATCAAGGGTTAACCTTCCCCAATCCTGCCGTTGGAGCAGTTCTTAGTAATGATAACGGTGACATTATAAGTGTGGGTGTGCACAAGATGGCGGGTTCCCCCCACGCTGAGGTAGAAGTGCTTAAGGGCGCTTATATGAAACTTACAGGCGATAAGCGCTTAGAAACAATCCAAAACTCCGCAGATATACACGCTTTTCTCTCCTCTTATCACAATGGTATTTTTTCACAATTATCTTTACATGTAACGCTTGAGCCTTGTCATCATCATGGTAAAACACCGCCTTGTTCACAGCTTATCAAAACGCTGGGCATAAAAAAAGTTGTCATTGGTTCGCGCGATTTAAGTGTTCATGCGCAAGGTGGTGGCGCTTTTTTAGAAAGTAATGGTGTCAAAGTTGTGTGGGATTGTTTGCAAAAAGAGTGTGATGAATTACTCTCTCCTTTTTTAGTATGGCAAAATCATCAGCCGTTTGTTTTTTTTAAATTAGCATTAAGTAAAAATGGCGTTGCAAGTGGTGGCATTATCACCTCTGAAGCTTCTCGAACAATGGTGCATCGGTTAAGAGATAAATGCGATTTACTGGTGATTGGTGGCAATACTGTACGAACGGATAGACCTCTTTTAGATGCAAGATTGTGTAATGGAAAAGCGCCCAATGTTTTAATTTACTCACGACAAAATGATTTTGATGATTCGATTCCTCTTTTTAGTGTCAAAAATAGGAAAGTTTTAATTGAAGACTCTCTTGAAAAACTGCAACAGTATAAAATGGTTATGGTTGAGGGTGGGCAAGAGATGTTACACAGTCTAAAAAATGATGTTATTTGGTATCTTATTTTTCAATCTCCACATCTTAAAGAGGGAAATAAAGTCACTTTACCATCTCATCTAAGAGAAGTTTTTTCTCAAAAAATAGGCGAAGATACAATGACTTGGTATAAAAAAGATGCTTAGCGAGTTTTTTATCTATGAAGCATTGATTGTTTTATTAGCAGGATTTATTCACGGAAGTATTGGTTTTGGTTTTCCGATGATTGCTACACCGCTTTTAGCGACTTTTATGGACCTCAAAAAAGCTGTACTCTATACCCTTTTACCCTCTATCATCGTCAATGGCTCTAGTATTACAAGAGACAACTCTTTGATAGATGTGTGGAGAGAATACAAATTACTGATTATTAGCATCGTTTGTGGAAGTCTAATGGGTTCTAGTCTTCTTGTTTATTTTTGCAGTGATTATTATAAGTTAGTGCTTGCTTTTGTTGTGATACTCTATCTTGGAAGGGGAAAATTTAAAATTTCTCTTGCGCCCTACATGGAACATCATCGATTAGCGGTAACTATTATCATGGGATTGCTTAGTGGCATTGTGGGAGGAATTGCAAACTTTATGATTCCTGTACTCATCATTCTTATTTTGGAATTAAACCTTGAAAAAAAGCGCTCCATTGGCGTTATGAATCTTTGTTTTGTGACCAATAAACTGATACAAGTTCTTATTTTTGGACTTAATGGCAGTTTTAACCTCGCTAATTTGACATTTATTGTCCCTCTTGTGCTGATTGCTTTTGGCGGTTTTTATATTGGGAGTAAGATTCAAGACAAAATAGACGAAAAATTGTATAAAAAAGTCTTACATGGGGCACTTTGGGTACTCTCTTTTTACCTAATTGTTTCAACTTTTGCTTAATTGCATCTTTTATGAGTTAAAAGTTGAAATTAGTTGCTTTATTTTAAAAAATCAGGTAGAATCTTCACTCAGAAAGATGAGGTTAGAGTTCATCTTTGGTAGTTTTTTTACACGCGTAAACCTTCAAGTTAGCTGTCTAAAATACTCCAAAAACACTCGATTTTATATTTTCGACCCGCTTCAGCAATGAAGTAATTTTTACACAGGAGCTTTTTATGGCACTATTAGAGGGAACAGTTAAATGGTTCAATGGCGAAAAAGGTTTTGGATTTATCCAACCAAACGATGGCAGTAAAGATGTATTCGTACACTTTCGTCAAATCAACAAAACTGGATACGGTCGTGTATCTTTGAATGAAGGTCAAAAAGTAACTTATGAATTGGGCGAGGGACAAAAAGGTCCTCAAGCTGAGAACGTTACAGCACTATAATTTCTAAAGGAGAGAAGAACTTCTTCTCTCCTTCCCTTCTCTTTTTAAACTCCAAACCGATAGATAAACTCACTTCCTTTTTTTTCTTTTGAAATCACTTCTATACTGATAGCATATTTGTCACAAATACTTTTCACAATACTTAGTCCTATGCCAAATCCACCCTTGAAAATATCACCACGGTAATGCCTTGTAAAAATCTTATCAATCTCCTTAATCCCAACCCCTTCATCCTTTATGCAAAGCACAATAGCATCGTTTTCTTTAGTAAGATGGATGGTAATATGGCTTTTTGGGTAAGAGTATTTGATGGCATTGGTGATATTATTGTCGATGATGCGCTGAAGCTCGACTCGATTCATAGCAATTTCGATATTTTCCTCGATATGTGAGATAAGTGTTATCTCTTTTGAAGCGCTCAGGGCATCAAAATAAGCGATGCGATCTTCTAAAAATGTTGAAAAATGAAGCATTTCTGTTGTATAGGTAATGGTCTTGTTTTTGATGAGATACTCTAAATCATCATAGAGTGTGGAAAGTGTACTGAGCGCTGCAAGGGAGCGAAAAAGTCTTTTATCTTTGTATTTGGTGACTAAGCCCTCTATGTTGAGTTGCATAATGCCCAGTGGTGTTTTAAGCTCATGCATGACATCGTCAAAAAAGTTATTCATCCGCATAGAAGTTTCGATGTAGGGTTTTAAAAGCGATTTGATGATGAAATAAGAGATAATAAAAATCCCCACTAAAACCACGCCAATAATCACTAAAAGATCAAAAATAACTTGCGAATAGGAGAGCTCTTTTTGAACGACGAGAAATTTTGCATGGAGTAAATTTGTTGGCAAGGCATGTTTATAGAAAAGAAATTCACCTTTTTTAATGTATTCGTCATTAGCAAAATAAGGGATATTTTCATTTATCAAAGAAAAAATCGTCTGATTTTTTTCATCCAACAAAGCAGTTTTATAGATAATGGAGCGGGGAAATAAAAAAACTTTTTGCAAAGGCGATAAGGCATGAATGGTCTGTTCTATCTCCTGAGCGTAAAGGCGCATCTGTGTTTCTTGATGGAGTTGCGTAAATCGAAGCGAGAGTGAAAGATAATTAAGGATAGGAAAAGAGACAACTAGAAGGGTTAGAAGGGTAAAAACCATCGCAAAAAGCGAGGCGTTTTTAGTTTCATTTTTCAATTTTATACCCTATCCCTTTAGCGGTGATAATGAAAGCTTTATCTGTTTTATCACGAACTTTTTTAATAAGCATTCGCATATCCGCTTCGCCGACTTCTTTGCCTTCCCAGACATAGTCTAAAATAGTATCGATAGTGATAAAATTTCCTCTGTTTTTAACGAGTAAAAAAAGAAGTTTTTTCTCATTACTCCCTAGCAAAATCTCTTTTTCACCCTCATATAATGTTCTTTTTTCAACATTGTATTGATAGCCTAAAGGGAGATTTATCATCGCAAGTGAGGTGTGAAGGTGATAACTGTTGATGGTTTGAGAAACGCGATATTTAAGCTCTTTGAGCGAAAAAGGTTTGCGAATATAGTCGTTACAGCCTAATTCATAACCAAGGCTGAGATTGTTAATATCGGTTAGGGAAGTGATAAAAATAATGGGTACATCTATCTTGTTTTTTCGAACCTCTTTTAAGATGGCATAACCGTCTATATGGGGCACTCTAATATCCAAAAGGGCAAGGTGATAAGACTTTTCATAAAGAGCGTCAAGGGCTGCTTGACCATCATCAAAATCGTCCACTTCATAGCCTATCTCTATCAAATAATCTTTGATGCTCTCTTTATAAGCGTAGTCATCTTCGAGTAAAAGTATTTTCATCGGATCGTAATTTCTGGATTGGTTTGAAAGGATTTTGGGCTTTGAATATCGTTTACATGTAAAGATTTTGTATTGGCAGAGAGACTAGCGCGCAGGAGCAGTGACTCTTTGAGCAAGGCTTCACCAAACCAGATTCCAATGTAACCTATGCGCTTAGTGTTGATGTCAAAAAGAGGTGTAAAGCCAAATAAAAAATCATCAGCTCTTGCAAATCCTTCTTCGAGTGAGTGTTTAGAAATCATTGAAGAGAGTATATCGTGGCAGTTTTTCGCACAGCTACTGTTGACCACGACAAAATTATTGATTTGTTCAAGCTCACTCATCCATGAGCCTATCTCTAAAAACTCTTTATCCATCAAGACTAAAAAGTGTATCTTTTTCTCGTCCAATCTTTGGGCAATGTCTTCAAATCCCATAATGACTTCAAGAGAACCGATATAGGTTTCTTTATCAAAAATGGGGCATAGCGCTTTGATGTTGAGGCGTTTTCCAAGTTCAATTGAAACAAGCGGTGTTTGGTTTTGTTGCACTAAGGTGATACCTTTGCGAAAAGAGGAGAGGTCTGTGCCATAACTTTCAAAATCCCAGCTACGAACAAATGATTTGGCATCTTTAGTGTGGAGTTGCACATCGAGGTTTTCGATTTGGAGATAGTGTTTTACTTTTTTAATTTCTTGCGTAATGGCATCAAAAGCCAGTTTTCTATCACCGCTTAAGTAGCTTTTTTTCACTTCTTCATTGCTTGAGAGCATCAAGGCAACACTTAGGGCGAGTTGTTTTTGGTGGGCTATTAACTCTTGCGTGAGACTTAAGACACTTTCGACACTATTTTTAGCATCTTCAATGTAGAGATTGTGATTGGCACGATAGATTAAAAACCCAAGTGTGAGAATGGTGATAAAAAAAAGTCCAAAAAAGAGAGCAAAAGAGCGAATTGTTTTAATAATAACTCCTTTTTTAAGAAAATTATACCCAACGATAGCAAAATTGACGAAAGATTGACGCAGAAAGATTATGATAGTGGTATCAAAAAAAGGAGATAGTCATGAAAATGGTTTTGATGATGCGTTTTGGGCTAATAGCGTGTTGTGTGAGTGGGCTTTTTGCATTTGATGCAGGAGAGTTGGCTAAGCGTTCGGATAGAGGTTTTGCGCCTGTGACGGTTAAAGATTGGCAAGCCCCTGATGAAAAAAAGATACCCAATAATTTATTTGGTGATACGGTTCGTTATGGAAAAGCTTTGGTGAGCGAAACTTACAAATACATAGGTCCTGAAGTAGCCGATAAAAATATGCGCTATGCTGGCAATAACTTTGCTTGTGCCTCATGTCACCAAGAAGCAGGCACTAAAAAATGGTCAGGACCGTTTATGTCAACTTATGCAAACTTTCCACAATACCGCAATCGTGACGAAACCATCGGAAGTATTGAGGGGAGAGTTAATGGTTGTATGGAGCGCAGTATGAACGGAAAGGCTTTACCAGAAGATGGCAAAGAGATGCGAGCCATCGTGACTTACATGTACTGGTTGGGACAGGGCGTTCCTCTTGGTGCAAAAGTTTCGGGAGCAGAGTTTCCACAGGTTGATAGAAAGATGATTATGAGCAGGGCTGCTGACCCGATAGCGGGTGAAAAAGTCTATAAAGAGCATTGTGTGTCTTGTCATGGTGCCAATGGCGAGGGTGTCAAGCGAGAAGGTAAAGCCAATG
>JAQWCT010000104.1 GCA_028705785.1 Sulfurospirillaceae bacterium
ACTTGTGGGCAATCAGTGCCGTACTAGGAATCGTCTTTTGTTTTGTTTTATTTTTTTATAAACAACTTTTAGCCATGAGTTTTGATGCCCAATTCGCTAAACTTCGGGGCTTAAATGTCAAATTTCTCTACTTTGCACTTGTTTTAATGATAGCCCTTGGTGTTGTCATCATCATTCGAGCTGTAGGACTTATCTTGGTCATCGCGCTTTTAACTATCCCCCCTTATATCGCGGAAAAATTCACCAACTCTTTGTCATGGATGATGGCACTTTCAGCTTTGCTATCTTCACTTTTTTGTCTTAGCGGTCTTTATATTTCTTATATATTTAACCTTAGTAGTGGTGCGTGTATCATTCTTGTTGCAACCACTGCCTTTGCGCTTCAAATGATTATAGGAAAGTTTCTTCGATAGCTTGTTTTCGATATTTAATAGCAAAGTAGGAACCAAGTTCCGCCATCAACATACCGCCTAAAATCAATACCGCCCCACACAGTTGACTCACACTTAAAAGTTCACCTGCAAAAAAGTAACCAAAAACACCTGCACTCACAGGTTCCATAGTAAAAATAATGGCTGTTTTAGTCGCTGTAGTAAATCGTTGCATGGCCGTTTGAACCCAAAATGCAAAAATAGTGGCAAAAATAACGGTAATTACAATAGCATTGATAAAAGTTTCATTCATTTGTGGGGGGATAAGGCTGTTGCCCATTAATGCGCCTCCTATCAATGAACACAAAGCCACTGTCAGAAATTGTATCGTTACTAGCAAAAATATATTGTACTTTTTAGAAAGTGTATCTGTAAAAACAATATGTAAGGCAAACATAATGGCACAAATAAAAGCATAAAATTCACCTAATGAAAAGCCAATCTCACTATTTGATGTTAAAAAATAAAGTCCTATTGAAGCAATAACCGCCCCTAAAAGAGAAAAAACAGACGCCTTATGTTTAAAAATGAGATAAGACGCAAAAGGTACGACGATAACATTGAGTCCCGTGATAAATCCTACAGTGGAAGAATAAGTATATTTGAGTCCAAAAGTTTGAAAGGCATAGCCTAAGAACATAAAAAGTCCCAACAAACTTCCCGCTTTTAAGACCTCTTTATCTAAATATTTGATTTGTTTATAGGAAATAAGAGCCATTAAAATGCCTGCGCAAAAAAATCTCCAAAACAAAAAGGTATAAACAGGTGTTTCATCCACAGCATCTTGAACAATAAAAAAAGTACTTCCCCAAGCAATTGCAACCAAAAGCAATAAAAAATCTGCTCCTAGCTCTCTAAGTTTACTGTATATCAAAATAACATCCCTTATCTTGTCTAATTTTATTATAAAGCTAGCATTTTAGCACAATGCTTTGTAAAATTATGAAAAGGAAAAAATTATTTATCTATCCTTAGAATAAAATGCTATAATTTCATTTTAGTAAAATATTTTTATGCTAGATAAAGGTTTTAAATATGAAAAAGAAAATTCAAACAGCATTTTTAGTAATGCTTCTTTCATCTACATCCGTATGTGCTCTAGCGGACAATTCATTTGCTAGGGGTGAGATTATATTTAAAAAGTGTGCTGGTTGTCATGGTCTTGACGGAAGAAATAAAGCTTTTGGTAAAAGCGGTGTTATTGCAGGACAAGATTCCGCTGATCTCATGGAAAGTTTAAACTTTTACAAAGAAAGTGAATTTAAGGGACAAGGTTCTACTTTGGTCATGGCAAAACAATTGAAAACATTTAGCACCCAAGATCTCAATGATGTCGTTACTTATGTTTCAAAGTTACCAAAATAAATTTCAAAGGTAAAATTATCAATGAAAAGGCTTATTTATTTCATATCTTCTATATTATTTGGTCTTACTATTCTATCCACAAGCCTTCACGCAAGTACTGTGAAAGGAAAGATATTTTACTCACAAAATCTTAAAAATCTTTGCGGATATTCGGGAGAAGTTATGGGGAAAAAGTATACCGTGAACGAATGGAGAACGATATACAACAGTAATAAACTCAATGAAGTCATTCAAGTTCTTTGCCATAAAGCTCCTTCTATTGACTCAGAAAAAGATATAACAAATCTCTATCATTTCTTAAGCTCTTTTGCGAGCGATAGTGGGAATGTTCCCTCTTGTAACTAAAAAATCATGAGGAGAATTTTATCTCCTTGCCTCTTTATCTTACTTTTATATTCAACTGCTACAATTATGGCTTATGTCGAATCTTGAAAGGTTTTAATGGCTGAAACAATCGTTCGCATGGAAAATGTTGACAAATATTATGGCGATTTTCATGTGCTCAAAAATATTAATTTTACGGTAAGCGAAGGCGAAATCGTTGTTATCTGTGGTCCAAGTGGTAGTGGTAAATCAACACTCATTCGATGTATCAACAAACTTGAAGATATCGATAGTGGAGAAATTACCGTAGATGGATATAATCTATACGATAAAAAAGTAGATATCAATCAAGTTCGCGCAGAAACTGGTATGCTTTTCCAACACTTTAATCTTTTTCCCCATCTTACCATCCTAGAAAACATCACCATTGCACAACGAAAAGTCAAAAACACTTCTAGGCACGATGCGAATGAAACAGCGCTAAAACTCCTTGAACGAGTAGGACTTGTCCACAAAGCAGAAGGTTATCCTAATGAACTTAGTGGTGGACAAAAGCAACGCGTTGCAATTGCTCGAACACTTGCAATGAAGCCCAAAATCATCCTTTTTGACGAACCTACTTCCGCGCTTGACCCAGAAATGATTGGTGGCGTTTTAGATGTTATGCGTGAACTTGCCCACGAAAATTTTACGATTGTTTGCGTGACACATGAAATGGGATTTGCCAAAGAAGTCAGTAATCGTGTTGTCTTTATGGATGAGGGAACCATCATTGAAGAAGCGTCCCCTGAAGAATTTTTTGCTCATCCAAAGACAGAACGCGCTCAGAAATTTTTACAAGAAGTATTAACACACTAAAAATCTTATAAGAGGAGTCGAAATGAAGAAGTTTCTAGTCGCATTACTTGTAATGCTAGGTCTAAACCTTGTAGCTGATGATATCAAGCTATGGGAAAATTCAACTTTGAACAAAATCGTTCAAAAAGGCGTTTTAACAGTTGGTTTGGAGCCAGGTTATATGCCTTTTGAGATGAAAGATAAACAAGGTAATATCATCGGTTTTGATGTTGATATGGCAAATGAGATGGCAAAAGCTATGGGCGTTAAACTTCAATTGGTTCCAACAGCTTGGGATGGTATCATCGCTGGTTTGATTACAGGCAAATATGATGTCATTATGTCTGGTATGACTATTACTCAAGAGAGAAATCTTAAAATCAATTTTGCTGAGCCTTATATCAGCGTTGGTCAAACAATTCTTGCTTCTAAAAAACACGCTGGTAAAAAGTGGAGTGATTTAGATAAACCTGAATACACTATCGTAACAAAAATTGGTGTTACTGGCGAAATTGCAACACGCAAAATGTTCAAAAAAGCCAAAATCAGAACTTTTGAAACAGAAGCTGACGCAGCACAAGAAGTACTTAATGGCAATGCAGATGGAATGGTTTATGACCAACCTTACAACGCTATCTTCTTTGCAGAAAAAGGTGCAGGAAAATTGGTACATATGAGCGAAGAATTAACTTATGAGCCATTGGGTTGGGCAATTAGAAAAGGCGATCCTGATTTCCTTAACTGGCTTAACAACTTCCTAAATCAATCAAAACATGATGGTTCATATCAAAAAATATATGACAGATGGTTCAATGATGCATCTTGGCAAAAAAAGGTAATGTAAACAGTGGCAAAAGAGAAACAACACCTTTTGCAAAATAAAGCATTCGGTCACTTTGTGGCCGTTGCTTTTTATGTTGCCCTAGGATATCTACTTTTTGTAGCTGCTTCCAACATGAACTATATTTGGAAATGGACGAGCGTTCCCAAATACTTTGCATATGAGAAAACAGAGACTATTACAGCATCACTTGATGGTACCATTAAAATTAATGACTTATCCATCACCATACAAGGCAGAGACGATAGTAAAGAAGTCACTATCGACAAAGGCTTCACCGTAAGTGTTAAAAATGGGGACAGTGTTTATGAAAATGACACCATCGCTACAAAAAGCTACCTGCAAATGGGTCCTTTGTTAGAGGGACTTATCGTCACCTTGCAAATATCTGGTATGGCAGCTATTTTAGCCTTTTCAATTGGTGCTATTTTAGCACTTATGCGTATTTCTGATTATCAATTTTTAAAAGATATTGCCACTGTTTATATTGCTATTATTAGAGGCACACCTCTATTGGTACAAATTTTTATCTTTTATTTTATTATTGCGACTATTTTTGAACTCGAACGCTTTTTAGCAGGTGCTCTTTCTTTGGGTATCTTCTTTGGTGCTTATATTGCAGAGGTTTTAAGAGGTGCTATCCAATCCATCGATAAAGGGCAATACGAAGCTGCTAAATCTTTGGGAATGAATTATGTACAAACCATGATTTATATTATCATGCCTCAAGCACTTAAGCGCGCACTTCCTACACTTGTAGGAGAGATGATTGCGCTTGTGAAAGACTCTTCTTTGGTTTCTGTTATTTCGATTACGGATTTGACTAAAGTCGGGCGAGAGATTGTTGCCAATACCTTTTCACCTTTTGAAACATGGCTGATTATCGCAGCTATGTATTTTGTGATTACTTTTGCACTCTCAGCATTTGGACATAACATCGAAACTAAAATGAAAAAACAAGGCGGTATGTAAGAAAACTTCTTACATACCATCTAAGCAATATAATCTCTCAATTCATCCTGCAAATTTTCTAAAATATCTTTTTCTCTTTGATTAATATAAGTAGCGATTTTATCACACATCTCTTGTTGAGGAAAAATTCGCATACAATATCGATAAGAACCCTTATACTCTATGATATTTAGCACTTCTCCTGCGACTTCTATCTTCTCTTTGACATTGGTAGCAAGCACATCATTGAGTTCAAAATCTACAATAACCTTGGAACCTACGACTATGCCATTATTATCGCTACTCACAACACCTAGCCCATTCATAGAAAGATCATAGAGTCTTCCACTCGTTTGTTGTGCTCCATCTTGGCTCAAGTAAACCTTAGCGATAATATCTGGATGTACTCGGACAAATTCTCTTTGTAGTGCTGGCATATTGAGTAGATAAATAAAATTATTAAGGGTAACTGTATTGGTTATAAAATCACTATACACAATATCTGCTTTGATATGTTTTCCAAAGTAATCATTTTTAATAATAAAAGCATTGCCATCAAGTTTCATAGCTATTTCTTGCAATTTTTCCATTGAAAAAGAGATGTTCTCACCCTCTATTTTCACGATATCTGCTTTATGACTGATGGGTACGCCTTGATAGAGATTGAGGAAGGTAACGGTTTGATTTTCTTCTTTGATTTTGCGAAATAGCTCGATAATCGTGTTATACGATGGAAGTATGACATCACTCGCGTCAGAATCAAATCGTAAAACTGAAGTGACATATTTTTTACTGATTTTTGTTTCTATGAGATTGATAAAACGATTAATACACAGTATTAAAATTTCAATATGAGGTTCAACTTTTTTACTTTTAGCAAAATCCATATATTTTTCTATGAGATAAAATAGACTTCTGTTGACAAGAAATCCAACCATAACACCATCTTGCTGCATTTTGACTAAAAGGTCTTCTTTAAATTCCGTAATATCAAAGTCGCATTTAAAGATATTTTTATAGATTGAGCTTGCCATTATTCTGACTTCACTTTTATCTATTGCACAGTCATAACTTCCACAAAGGGACACAAAATACTCTATAAAATGAAACTCAAACTCTTGCAGAAAAAGTGTTGCATTGGCAGAAAAATTATCTTTATCACGCTGTGTGATGTCTGTTTTCATCTCTTTTTCCATAGTTGAATTGTCTCTTCTAAATTATATCACTTTTTATGAATAAGATTGGATATATCCAAAGTCACCATTGTTCCCTCATTTTTTTTCGAGCGAATACTCATCAGAATTTTAAAATCATCACAATACGCTTTAACAATGCTAAGCCCTATCCCATGCCCATCTTTAGAACTATCCACTTGATAGTAACGGTCAAAGACTAGAAAAAGTTCAGCCTCGCTCATCCCCACGCCATCATCTTTAATAATGAGTAGATTTTCTTTTTGATAGATATGAATATCTGCATTATTGTAGTTATATTTCATTGCATTGCTTAAAAGATTAGAAATGACTTTGGCAAAACCATGTTTGTCTGTAAAAAGCTCTACGGGTGAAACATCGTGGATAATTTTTACGCCATGTCCTACATCTTCTAACTTTTTAATCACGCTTGTCACGACTTCAAGCAGATTAAATACCTCTTTAATCTCTTCCCTAATCTCCCTTTTGATGTAATAATCAACCTCTTTATACAACAAATGCAAGTCATCGCTCGCGAGTGAAATACGGTCTAGCCTTTTAGCTCTTTTTTCATCCATTTCTTCATTTTGAAGCATTTGTAGATTTGCTTTGATAACCGAAAGGGGAATATTGAGTTCGTGGAGCGTGTCTTTGAGCAAAATATCTAAGAGTCTGTTGGTTTTAAAGAGAGGAGATAACGCATATAAAGAGATAAAGTAACCAAAAACTACCGAACAGGCTACAAACAAAGCAACTAGCCACCATTTTGAATTTTCATCACCTAAAAGTTCCCACATCGTCACACACAAAAGAAGAAGAACACACAAAGACAGGGAGAAGGCAGCAATGGCACGGATAAAAAAAACTTTGTCTTTAGTTCTCAAAACGATATCCAATGCTACGAATATTGGTGATAGCCTCTTTTCCAAAAATCTTTTTCAAATTGTTAATATAAACACGAATAGAGCCTTCATTTATCTCTTCGCTACTACTCCACAATGAAGATTTTATCATCTCTTTAGTCACCACTTTGCCTCTATCTTGAATTAAAATATGCAAAAGCTCAAAATCTTTGAGATTGAGTGGAATTTCTTCTTCCCTAAAGTACAATCGCTTCCGCAAGATATCAAGCTGATGGTCGTCATCAATCTGCAAAATATCATTTACAACGCCTTTACTCCGACCTAAAACAGCTTTGATACGCAAGATAAGTTCATCCAAATCAAACGGCTTTTTAATATAATCATCGCCCCCAATCAAAAACCCTTTTTCTAAACTCTCTTTGTCGTTGAGGGAGGTCACAAAAATGGCTGGCGTTCTATCATTCACCTCTCTTAACTCTTTCAAAAAATCAAACCCATTCAAATCAGGCACTTTGACATCTAAAAGATATAAGTCAAACTTTGATTCGTAACATCTTTTTAAAGCTTCTTTGCCACTACTGACGGGTGTACATGTAAAACCATTTTCAGACAAAAAATCTTCTAGCGTACATAGTAAAAGTTCATTGTCTTCTAAAATCAAAATATTATAAGACATTTTTGAGACTCCAAGCTAAGCTTTCGTTTGCAAACATAGGGACAACATCACCGTACGCGTTAGGAACCAATGATGGAACTTTTTCTAAAATAACCTCTTTAAAAGGAGGTTTGTAATTATAAATCTTCTGAGCATTATCACTCACAAACGCTTGCAGTGAAGCTAACGCGTGATGTTTGTCGAAAAGTTCTGTGAGTGCTTGCAAAGCAATTGGTGCAGTAAAAACACCTGCCGCACAACCACAACACTCTTTTTTAGAGATAGGATGCGGTGCTGAGTCACTGCCAAACATCACTTTAGGATGAGCGTTTAGGCTTACATGTAAGAGTGCTTGTCTATCTTCTTCTCTTTTGGCGATTGGCTTACAAAAAAGATGGGGTTTGAGCATCCCACCTGCGACATCATCAAGCGTAATTAAAAGATGATGCAGGGTAATCGTGGCGTAAAGATTGTCATACTTGTCTAAAAGAGCAACGCTCTCTTTCGTGGTGATGTGTTCCATGACGATTTTGAGGCGTGGAAAAGACGAAGCAAAACTCTCATAGATGCTTCCAAACTCTTTTTCCCTATCCATCACAAAACCATTGGTTTCACCATGTACACATAGTATTAGCCCCAAATCACTCATGGCTTCTAAAACAGGGCGAAGTACTTCGATGTCCATGCTTGCTACACCACCCTCAGAATTAGTTGTAATGCCAGAGGGATAAAGCTTTAATGCCTTTACATGTAAAGAGGCTTCTTCTAAAAATGAACGCGTATAGTCACTGCGAAAAAAAAGTGTCATCAAAGGTTCAAAAACATCATTTCCACTGGCTTCTACAATACGCTTTTTATACGCCAAAAGCGCTTCAATCGTCGTGATGGGAGGAACGACATTTGGCATCACTAAACCCGCAGAAAATGAATGCGCACTTAGGGGAGCTACCACTTTGAGCATTGCTTCGTCACGCAAGTGTAAATGCATATCCAAAGGAGACAAAAGTGAGTGTGTCATTTAAAAAACCTTTTTTGATTTAATTATACGATAAAATAGCATAAGCAAACACAAAAAAGGCAAAATTATGGAATATCGATACATTGGAAAAAGTGGTCTAAGGGTTACGCCTATCTGTATGGGAACGATGAGTTTTGGCAGTTGGAGCGATAAAGAGGAGTCTTTTCGGATTTTAGATATGGCGTATGAGAGGGGCATCAACTTTTTTGATACCGCTGAAATCTATCCCATTCCCCCAAAAGCTGAAGATCGGAAGAGC
>JAQWCT010000105.1 GCA_028705785.1 Sulfurospirillaceae bacterium
AGCGTAAGTGCTTTTTGGCATATCGTACCTTTATGTACAGCTTTAGGTTATCTGGTGATTTATGCCTTACAAGAGCGAGGTTTATTTAGCGCTTTTGGTTTGCTTAGAAGCGGAATTGGTCTTTTATTTATCGTCGTGGGTTATTTTGCACTTAAAAACTTTTCCCCTGCTATGCAAAAAGCCCTTGATTCGAGCATCCTTCATAACAGTATCAGTGGCTTTACCAAATCGGGTGATTTTATCTTTATCATTGCGATAATTTCACTTTTATTTATCTTGACTATCTCTTTATTATTTGAAGCCAAAAGTCAAAAAGCCCCTTTTTGGATGCTTTGTTCACAACTTATTCCCTTTCTTTTTTTACAAGATAAAAATAGCTTCATCCTCTTTTCACTGATCACTTCACTCATCGCTATTGCTGCATTGGTACACGATGCTTATCGTATGGCATACATTGATACACTCACCGGTGTGCCCTCTCGTAGAGCCCTGGAAGAAGCCTTTTTACGACTTGGTTCAACTTATACTATTGCCATGGTTGATATTGATTTTTTCAAAAAGTTTAATGATAAATTTGGACATGACATCGGTGATGATGTTTTAAAGCTCATCGCTACAGAACTTAGCTTTGTCAAAAATGGAGGAAAAGTTTATCGCTATGGTGGCGAAGAATTTACCATTCTTTTTCCTGGTAAGAAAGCAGAGTCTTGTATCTTAGCCCTCGAAGAGAGGCGAGAAGCTATATTTCGGCGAGGTTTTGCCATCAGAGATAAAGAAAGGTCAGAAAAAGCACCTAAAAAAGAGAAGACTCAAGAAGTTAAAGTTAAAAAAGAAAAACTCTCAGTAAGTATAGGTATGGCATCTTCTAAAAAAGGTCAAACACCACAAGATATTATTAAAATAGCTGATAATGCTTTGTATAAAGCTAAAGAGAGTGGGCGAAACTGTCTTATCTCTTTATAAGCAAAAAATATGCTAAAATTGACGAATAAACTTTAGGAGATTTTATGAGCAGTGGTGAATTAAAATGCTCTATTGCAGAGTGCAAAGCGAGATTACATGAAATAGACTCGATGAGTTTAGAGGAATTAGAAAAATATACTACGAAATGCTCAACTTGTGGAAATTGGATTTTGAAAGATAACCAAGTTGCTGATGAAACCTATAGAAAAGTCTCACTGGAGTGGGCAGAAGCCTTTAATAAAGCCCATATGAAGAGGTAGGCTAAGCCCACCTCATTTTTTCTAGTGAAGCTCGCTATTGAGCTTAATCTCTCGTTTACTACGATACGCCATAATCATGCCATTGACACTATTTTGACGGAAATGAACACCATTAAGTCCGGAAAGTTCTAAGCCTTTGAAAAATGAAATCTCTTCTTTGCTGCTTTTCAACTTTGCCTTAGGATTATCTTTGGCAATCTTAACCAACTCTCCATGAGGCACACCAATCTTAGTACCCTCTAAAATAGCGATACCCGCATCAACGATACATGCATCTCCCAAAGGAATACCTGTGACTGAGTTAGCACCCAATAAAGTATTTTCTCCAATACTCACAGGATTGCCATTGGTTCCACTTAGCACACCTAGGATACTCGCACCTCCGCCAACATCACTACCTTTCCCTACAACAACTGAAGAACTAATGCGTCCCTCAACCATCACAGCACCAGTCGTACCAGCATTAAAGTTCACATAACTCGCCCCTGGCATGATAGTTGTTCCTGCATAAAGCTGTGCACCCATTCTTACTTTACTCGTATCTAAGATACGCGTATTGTCATCAGGAATGATGTGCGACAAGAATCGTGGGAACTTATCGACAGACTCGATTAAAGGATAGCTTCCTACCATCTTCATCTCAATCTCATTAAGTCTTAACCATGCAAGCTCTATGGGTTGTCCCAAAGACCATGCCACATTTTCAAGTACACCAAAAGCACCTGTTAGATTGACTGAACGAAGTGCTGCTTTTCCCGTGGAAAGTGCATAAAGTTTAAGATACACTGCTTCGACACTTTGAGGTTTTGCATCTTCAAATAAAAAGACGATGCGATAATCTCTTCGAAGCTTATCAGTTTGCGAAATCCAATCGAGCGTTTTAATCACTTGAACATTTTTATGCGCATCACCATGGGCACTGTTAAGATAAGGCGTAAATGCATTCATGGCATTTTTGACGAATTTTTTCTTCACATCACATACAAATTCGCTACCACTAAAATCAACATCCACACCACTTTCGATCAGTGCTCCTAATAAAATAGCCGCACTGCCAAAGTTTTCATTCCAGTTAATGACTGGGAAAGTGGCTTGAAGGATTTTTCCCGGATTGAGTTGACCACGATCTACTCTTGCGATACCAAATGCAACGGGTTTTCGATAACCATGAGCAGATTCTATCTTCTCAACTAACGCTTTAAATTCATCTTCATTGATGGGTACATGTAACGCCATTTTTATTCCTTTTAATGACCACAACCACTACTTGTTGCACCAGAAGAGCACGCACTAGGTCCTCCGTTAATGCCAACTGTAGGCTGAATGGCTTCATTGCTCACGCCGCCTTCTTCATTAATCTTTACAATTATATCCCAAAGTTTTGAAGCTGACGCTTGGTATCGTTTGGCTGTTTCACTTTGTGGATGGAAAAACACTACTGGTTTTCCAGCATCGCCACCCTCACGAATGGCTGGTTCTATCGGTATCTCTCCAATAACAATCGTTTCAAACTTCTCCGCCAAAGGTTTGGTGGTTCCTTTGCCAAAAATATCATATTCTTTATTGGTCTCAGGACAGATAAATCCACTCATATTTTCCATGATGCCTGCAATTGGGATGTGTAGTTTTTGGAACATATCAAGACTTCTCTCCGTATCATCAAGGGCGACTTGTTGTGGCGTTGTCACACAGATACCTGTGGTTACAGGCACACTTTGTGCTAAAGTGAGTTGTGCATCGCCAGTTCCTGGAGGCATGTCGATGAAAAGTACATCCAAATCACTCCACAAGATATCACGAAGTAACTGCTCAATAGCTTTCATAACCATCGCACCTCTCCAAATGAGTGACTGACCGCCTTCCATCAAAGAGCCCATACTCATCATCTCAACACCATATGCCATGATAGGTTTTACTTTTTGTCCTACGATTTCAGGTTGTGTATCAACCACACCCATCATACGAGGGACATTTGGTCCATAAATATCTGCGTCTAAAAGTCCCACTTTTTTCCCCTGAGAAGCAAGTGCAATAGCGAGATTTACCGTTGTTGTCGTCTTTCCAACACCGCCTTTTCCACTGCTGACCATCACAAAGTTTTTCACATGAGGGGCAACATTTTTACCTGATTGTGAGTTGCTTTTTTCAACAGGCGCTTTAGGTTGTTTGACCACAACATCCACTCTTTTTGCACCAATAGAACTGATGGCTTTTTCAATATTTGCTTTGAGTTCATCGCCCACTTCTTTACTCGAAGAGACAATTTCTACTTGTACAAAAACATTATCATCTTTAACATCGATATCTTTTACAAATCCAAAAGTAACGATATCTTTTTCAAAACCAGGGTATTTTACCTCTCCTAGTTTCGCACTAACAGACTCTTTAGTTAACATTTTATTTTCCTTATTCTTAGTAGATTGCGGAATTTAACACAAAAAAGATAAAAAAAAGCTTTCAAAATGTATAATATTGTAACACTTCAGGAAAAGGACAAAATTTGCCCGATTTAACGCTTGTGATGCTAGGTGCAGGAACTTCTTCTCGTTTCAATCAAAAAGCTAAAAAACAGTGGCTTAGAATACTTGATACGCCCTTATGGCTTTATGCAACACAAAACTTGGCGCAAAAATATCCTTTTGCACAAATCATCGTTACAGGTAGTAAAGATGAAATACCCTATATGAAAAAATTCTCTGACACGCTGATTATCGTTGAAGGCGGAGAGACTAGACAAGCTTCTTTAAGCAATGCACTCTTACATGTAAAGACACCTTTTGTCCTCGTCAGCGATAGCGCTAGACCTTGTATCAGCGAAGCCATGATGGAAAGACTTTTGGAGAGAAAAGGACATTGTGATATCGCAGTACCTTATTTGAATGTTGTCGATACCGTTGTTTATGACGAAAAAACCATCAATCGTGATGAAGTGAAGCTTATCCAAACACCACAACTCTCCTCAACTGCTATGCTCAAAAAAGCCCTTGAAACCACCATCCAGTACACCGATGATAGTAGCGCTATCAAAGCGATGGGCGGAATTGTCTGCTTTGTGCAAGGCGATGAGCGTGCAAAAAAGCTTACATGTAAAGAAGATTTAAAACACATTCCTTGCCTCAAAGCGCCCTCCTCTAATCTTTTTATCGGTAATGGTTTTGATGTCCATAGCTTCGAAGAGGGAAAAGTGATGATGCTTGGTGGTATAAAAATTGATTCGGATGTAGGATTTAAAGCGCACTCTGATGGAGATGTTGCTATTCATGCGCTCATCGATGCTCTATTGGGCGCAAGTGGCGCTGGAGATATTGGAGAACTTTTCCCTGATTGTGATGAGAATTATAAAGATATTGATTCAAAAGTATTGTTAAAAAAAGTGTGTGATTTTTTGGAAAAAGTTGGATTTGAAGTAGTTCACTGCGATATTACCATCATGGCAGAATTCCCTCGCTTGAGTCCTTTTAAAGATGCAATGCGATTTTGTTTAGCCAATATCATGGATATCTCTCCCGTCCATGTCAATATCAAAGCAACCACTACTGAAAAACTTGGTTTTATTGGTCGCAAAGAAGGTGTCGGCGTTAGTGCCGTCGCAACACTCAAATATTATGATTGGAAGAATGTATGAAAATTCTTATAGTTGAAAACGAGATTTATCTCGCACAAAGTATTGCCTCAAAGCTTATGGAAATAGGACATGTTTGTGAAATAGCCACGACCATCAAGGATGCCCTTAAAGATGAAAAGCATGATGCCATTTTGCTTTCAACCAACATCTCAGGACAAAATTTCTATCCTATCATCGAAAAACATCGAGCATCTATTATTATTTTGATGATTTCTTATATCAGCAATGATACCGTCACAAATCCTATTAAAGCAGGGGCTTGCGATTACATCCAAAAACCTTTTATGATTGAAGAGTTGATTCGCAAGCTTCAACATTTGAATGACTTTAAAAATCTTAAAAAAGAAAACGCCACTTATAAAGATTATGTCAAAAATCTTTTTGCCAGTGCCAATTTAGACCCAATTGATAAAAAAATAAAATTTCCCATTCTCATCAAAACAAATTTTCAAAAACATGCTGATGCTTTGGTTTTTAACTACGCCCAGTCGCAAAACGAAACATTTACTTTCATATCATTAACCCAAAATAATGCGTTTGAAAAGATAACCCGAGCGACTTCTGAAGAACTTATTTATATTATCGATTTACAAAATCTTAAAAAAAGTGAAAAAATCAAAGTTTATAATGTTATTGAGGGCAAAAGAGTTATCCTTTGCAGTACCGACCCCAGCGAGGAATCAGACATTACCCTCATTGAAATCAACACCGATAGTAAAATCTTAGATCAAGGCGATATTCTGTGCATTGATGATTATGTCAAATATGTCATCTGCAATTTTCAAAATAAATTCCCCGATACAGAACTTTCTAAAAAATTAGGAATATCTCGCAAAAGTCTATGGGAAAAAAGGAAGAAGTATGGAATCAATAAGAAAAAATAGACAACTTTTTATCGATAAAGAGTTTTTAGCCACACTTTCTTTAGCCAAAGAGGGTATTTTACATCCTGTTGATAAGCTGATGACTAAAGCTGAAGTGCAAGAAGTCGAAGAAAGTGGTCACTTTAAAGGTAAGCCATTTCCTTTTCCCTTTATCATCGCACCCTCAGGAGAAAAAAACAAAGCCGTTCTCGAAACAGCCTATCAAGGTGAACCTCTTGATTTTGTCGTAGATGGTAAAATCAAAGGTACTATCATCGTCGATGAAGTCTTTGAAATAGATAAAAAAAAGAGAATTGAACAGATTTTCGGTGTCTACGACATCAACAATCCTGACACGCAAATGTTTCTCAAACGACTTGGTGATGTTGCTGTTTGTGGTGCATATGAACTGCAATTTGATGATATTAAAAATGTTAAAGCGACAATTGCACAAGCAAAAGAGCAATTAGGTGCTCGCAATGTTTCTGCCATGATGATTAATGCAAAGCCTTTTCATAGAGCTCATGAGCGCGTCATTCGCATTACCCTTGAAAAATGTGACTTGCTCGTTATCTTCTTACTCAAACCTTATAAGCAAGATTTGCTATCATATGAATTGCGACTTAAGGCACTCCAGTATTTTGTAGATAATTACCTTCCAAAAAATAGAGTTGTTATCGTTCCTTTTGAAAATACCTACCTTTTTACAAGCTATAAAAATGCTGTTTTAGATAGTATTTGCGCCTATAATTTTGGATGTAACAAACTTATTTTGAGTCGAAATCATAGTGGCATTGGTATGTATTTTGATAAAAATGAGATGAAATCTATCCTTGACCAATATGAAGATTTGGATATCGAAGTTGAACTTTTGGCTGAGTTTGTCTACTGCAACGAATGTAAAACACTGGTGAGTACAAACACTTGTCCGCATGGTGCACACCACCATATCAAATACCACACAGAGGCACTACTTGAAATCTTAAAAGTGGGTATGCTTCCCCCTGCTATCTTTATGCGTAAAGATATCTCAGCACTTTTACTCAGCGAGCTTTTTAAAAATAGATTTGAAAACATTGGTAAGATTTATGATTCTATTTTTCCTAACAGCGGTCTTTTAGAAGCGCATGATGAAAAAGATTTTTATCTTGAACTTATGAAATTACACCAAACAACATCATTAACTTAAGGGAATAGATGCAAAAACTTTTTTTGACTTTTTTTTACAGTGGACTCTCCCCCAAAGCACCAGGTACGGCAGGAAGTATCGTTGCAACACTTTTGGGTGTACTTATCATTTGGTACATTTCGATGGAAACCCTTGTGTTACTCACCATTCTTTTGACCATTTTGGGCGTAAAAGCTATTGATGCTTATGAAAAAACCAGTGGCACACATGATGACAAATGCATTGTCATTGATGAAGTAGTAGGTGTGTGGATAGCCCTTATCTTAAGTTCAGGAAGTATCACGCAAATCATCGCTAGCTTTGCTTTTTTTCGTCTTTTTGATATCTGGAAGCCCTCGTTAATTGGTAGAATTGATAAAAATATCCATGGTGGATGGGGCGTTATGGGTGACGATATCTTAGCAGGCATTTGCGCAGGTATCTGTAGCGCAGGTGTTTTTCAGCTCTTAAGCTCTGCTTTAAATTAAAACATTACTTTTTTGTAATACAACATCCATAAGCGTCATACTATTATACTTTCTTATTATTTTATAAGAAAGGATCTACCATGAAACTTTACACAAAGCTCTTGTTTATCGCTATATTTTCCCTCTCTTTTGCCAATGCTAAAGAGTTTGTCATTGACAACACGCATACTAATGTAGGCTTTTCAATCAAACATATGATGATTTCTAATGTTAAAGGCAATTTTAATGCTTATAGTGGCGAAATAGACTTTGATACCGATAAAAAAGTTTTTAATAAATTGAATGCGAAAATAGAAGCTGCCTCTATTGATACGGGAATTGCAAAAAGAGATGACCATCTCAAAAGTGCTGATTTTTTTGATGTAGCCAAGTTTAAAACCATAGATTTTGTAATGACTTCCATGAAAGATGGCAAAATCAATGGCAAAATCACGATGCATGGTATCACTAAAGACATTATTCTTGATGCAAAAATTCATGGTCTTATCAAAGATTTCCAAGGGCACCTTAGAGTTGGTTTTACACTTGAGGGAACACTTAACCGAAAAGACTTTGGACTTGGATGGAATAAAATCTTAGAAGGTGGCGGACTCACCGTAGGGGAAGAAGTTCATCTGGTTATTGATCTAGAAGCCATTGAATTATAAAAGTACAGCCGTGTTTCAATAACCATTATGCCATACATTGATTATCCAAAATATTGAATAATCAATGTATGAATTATTATCTTTGCTTTATTAATTATTTATAAGATGCAATCGTTTTAGCGACAGCTTTTACATCATCATCATTCAATCCCGTTGCAATAGGCTTCATGATGCCTTTCATCGGCCCACCTTTACCTTCTTTATAATCTGCAATTGATTGAATAATCCTTTGATCATCCCAACCTGCAATAACTTGAGATTTATTTAACGCAGATTTTGAAGCTCTATCGCCATGGCACGAAGCACATTTACTTTTATAAACAGCTTCCCCATCTGTAGCTACCAATGCAGTAGAAAATAACACTATCAATACCAACCATTTTCGCATATTTTAATCCCCTTATAGTATTTGTCCTATTAAGACATTGATGTAATTTTATACTATATGTAGTTTCTTTTGAGTCGCTTGAGAATTAAAATTTCTTAAGAAAATCACAAAGCAGGTTCTTCACTTGATGATATATCCTAACTTTCCTACCGTCTCAATTATAGACATACCTACTTTCTTACGCAGTTTAAAAACAAGATTTTTTAGTGCTGAAGGCGGTGCTTCCTCATAAATATACAAGGCATCTTCAAGTAACTGTCGTGTCAC
>JAQWCT010000106.1 GCA_028705785.1 Sulfurospirillaceae bacterium
CGGGGCCAAAAAAACCATCATAAAAACCAAGAGCAAGTCCAAAAATGAAGAAAAAGAGATGTGAGCCTAAAAGGGCATGTTTATCATTTGCCCCCATCTTGGGAGAAAAAAGCGTATAAAGAAAAATTCCCACTAACATAATTGGAATAATTTTGGAAAGCATACTTGCATCTATCAGTAAGATGGCATAAGTTCCAATCGCAGCGCCTATAAAAGTGTAAACAACCCCTAACGATACTTCTTTCCATGAGATAAATCCCTTGGATATAAAGTTATATGACGCCATTCCACTTCCAAAAGTACCTTGTAATTTATTGGTAGCAAGGGCGATATGAGGGGGAATACCTGAAGCTAAAAGCACAGGAATTGTGATAATTCCTCCCCCTCCAGCAACAGCGTCAATAAAACCTGCAATTAGCCCAGTAAGAAGAAAAATAAGGTAAAAATAAAACTCAAATTCCATCTTTTTTCTCTTCTGTGGTTACCGTATGCTCTTCACTAGTCGTTTTTTCTATGGTATCTTGCACTTCCGTAGTAGGCTCAACAGGCAAAACTTCTTCACTTTGAGGTATTTCTTCGGGATTCACTTCTTCAAGCACCTCTTCTTGTTTTTCTTCTACCAATGCAGCATCCTTAAATGCTTTCATCGTTGCGATGTATTCACCTGTTCTAATTTCTCGCAACACTTCTCGCTTTACAAGACTTATCGCATATCTTCTATCTCCACCGACGACTCTTCCTTGCTCATGCCCACCACATTCATGGCATACAAAAAAGGTAATTTTCTCTTGTAACTCCTCAGTCGCACGACAATTTTCATCATCACAAGAGAGCATGGAAAGACACTTAGGGCAGTAACACCACAGTCCCACAATATCCTCTTTTTTGTATTTCCATCGCCATAGTACATTGTACATACTCATTTGTTTGAACTTGCGATATTTTGGCTCAAGCAGTTTTTTGGCAACAAAAGGAAATGCTACCAAGATTATAAAAATAGTAATAGCGCCGACATTCACAGCCCATTGTGGGATGTTGTAAAGTGTGCTAATGCGGGTCAGTAAATCTATCATTTTTTCCAAAATCTATTCCTAAAAAATTTTATTGATGGCTCGCGTTATGCTAAGGGCTTGTATATGCTCTTTCACATCATGCACTCGAAGAATCCGTGCGCCATTTTCATACGCCTTTACATGTAAAGCTAAAGTGCCACTTAGCCTATCTTCAATAGGTGTGGGTATTATTTTATCTATCATCGATTTACGACTAGCACCCACTAACAATGGATACCCAAAATGCAAAAAATGCGCATGATGCCCCAGTAACAAAAGGTTGTGTTCAAGCGTTTTTCCAAAACCAATTCCGACATCTAGAATAATCTTGTTAATGCCAAATGCTTTGGCTTTGGCAATCCTCTCTTCAAAAAAGTCATCCACACTTAGAATGACATTATCATAAAAAGGTGTTTCCTGCATCATCGAAGGAGAGCCTAACATGTGCATTAAAACAACGGTGGCATCATAGTGAGCTACTAGTTTTGCGACTTCATCATTGGCTAAAGCTGTTATATCATTGACGATGCTAAAGCCTCTTTTTAAAGCGTACTCCACACACAATGGCGAATAACTATCCAGTGAAAAAGAGACCTTTTCATGAAGCTTTTGCGCATCAATAAGGTCAATGATGGGTTTAAGTCGCTCCAATTCTTCTTCATCACTCACACCCACACTTCCAGGACGGCTCGAAACGCCTCCCACATCAATGATACTCGCGCCCTCTTCTATCATTGCGTTGATATGTTCTATGGCGTTTTCACCCCTAAAGCGGCTACCACTGAAGAAACTATCCTCATTGGCGTTGACAACACCCATCACTTCAAAAGAATCTTTACATGTAAGGATAAATGAACCAAGCTTTTGAGCAAGCTCTTTAAGCCCGAAAGGTTGAATTTTCTCTTTTTGAGACAAAATTTTGAGTTGTTTGTCGTTAGCAATCAACACAGCATCAACAAATTTATCTTTACATGTAATGGTCTCTTTTGGCACAGCCAAATCTGCTCCGATAGAGAGTGCATCTTGTTTGAGGATATTAGCAGCGGGTGTTCTAAGCTCTTTGATATAGATAAGATTGAGCCTTGCCTTTTGCGTCAATATGGCTTTGCCTTCTTTGGTCACATCCATTTTTTCAAACAAAGATTTGACATCTGTGTTGGGAGAGAGTCTATACATCTTCATTTGCGCGTTCTTTGCATAATGGATAAAAGCAGTGAAGTAAGGATATTTTGCGCTCTGGTATTAAGCTCTGCAAGATGGACAAGCTTTTGAAAATACTCTAACTCTTTTTCACTAAAGTGAAGTCTGTGCTCATTGATAGCTTCAAAAACAATGCTTTGAATCATGTCTTTGAGTGCATTTTTATCAAGTCCAACATGAGCTTGAATAAAGGGATAAATCTCGCTTAAATCAAGGTTTTTAAGCCTTAACCCACTTTTAACTCTCTCCACTTCATACACCAACTCTTCACATAATAAGCGTGAACGAATTGTAGGTAAAAAAGCAGTTTTTGCAGGGGCAACAAGGATAAAAATGATATTGCGTGGAGGCTCTTCAAGAATTTTAAGCAGTGCATTTTGAGCCTCAACTCTATATCCTTTTGCCATGATAATAAGATATTTTTTGTGAGATTCTGCGATGTAGGCTTCTTTGATGACTTCTTTGGCATCATCGAGTAAAAATTCATCTTTTTGGTAAAAAAGGTGTCTGCTAGAGACAAAGCGCTCTTGCAAAACTTCCAAGGCTTTTTCCATATTTTTACAAATCAAAATATGGCTAAAAACCCCTTCATCTTCATTCATTTTCAAATGTAACCTCAGCAAAAAGCACCGCATTGATACTTTTATCTAAGAGTCTAAAAAGCTGAATCAATTTAATATCTAAACTATCATCTTCGCTAAGAAGATAAAAGCTATTTTGAAGATCTTCATCCATAATCCACATAAAACTATCATCTTTTCGTTTAGCTATTTGCATCTTAATATCACTATTTTTGCCTACATAGAAAAAAGTATAGCCTTGCGGAAATGCCTGTAAAAGGAGGTTTTCAAGCAGTTCTATATCATCCTTAGTTTTAATCTGATAGAGATTTGGATAGAGTGCTTGTAGGGCAATAAAAGGCAAAAGTGGTCTATGCTTACTTTGGCTGTTAACCGCTTTGAGCATATAGTGGCAAAACCATTCTCTATCGTCATCCGTGATGATAATAAAAGTATGTCCATTCATCAAGTTTTTGAGCATGGAAGCAGCAAGAGGAACCCACTCGAACCTCTTCTCTTCCATCCAGCTCATCGTAGAGCCGTCTTTACGAATCTCTTCTAATGTCCACTTTAAAAATTGTTGCATTATTTATTTGTCCAACTGATAAGCACTGTGTAATGCACGAACCGCTAATTCACCGTATTTAGCTTGGATAACCATCGAAACTTTAATCTCGCTCGTACTAATCATCTCGATATTAATACCCTCTTTTGCCATCGTATCAAATGCTTTACATGCCACGCCACTGTGTGATTTCATACCGACACCGACGATAGAAACTTTGACGATATCACTATCATATTCCATCACATCACTCGCTCTAAGCTCGCTCATCGCTTTTTTAGTCACTTCAAGTTCATTTTGAGGAACGGTAAAGCCTAAATTGGTGGTACCATCATGTCCTACATTTTGGATAATCATATCAACATTGACATTAGCATCAGCAAGCTTTTTGAAAATTTCAGCAGCAATTCCGGGTTTATCCGTAACGCCTCTTAGGGTTACTCTGGCTTGGTTTTTGTCGAGTGCGATGCCGCTTACAAGAGGTTGTTCCATAATATTATCTTCCTTTGTGATAAGTGTACCTTCGTTATTGTTAAAACTACTGCGGGTGACAAGATTGACATTGAGTTTTTTTGCCATCTCAACTGAACGACTTTGCAATACTTTAGCCCCAAGGCTAGCAAGTTCAAGCATCTCATCGTAACTAATTTTATCCAGTTTTTTTGCTTTTGGTTCGATTCTAGGGTCTGTCGTATAAACACCATCAACATCGGTGTAAATCTCACACAAATCAGCATGAAGTGCTCCAGCAACGGCAACCGCAGAAAGGTCACTTCCCCCTCTTCCCAAGGTGGAAACATCACCATTTTCAGTCACACCTTGAAAACCTGCAAGAACAATAATATTACCTTTTTGCAACTCTTCTTTCATAGCAGTCGTGTCTATATGTTCAATTCTAGCTTTTGTATGAATGCTATCGGTAACAATTCCCGCTT
Organism: Sulfurospirillaceae bacterium; assembly: GCA_028705785.1. GTDB lineage: Bacteria > Campylobacterota > Campylobacteria > Campylobacterales > Sulfurospirillaceae > Sulfurospirillum. The sequence goes on from JAQWCT010000106.1 coordinate 4,313, forward strand.
TTCGTCCACTCATTGAAACGGTTGGATACCCCATCTCATTGAGGGCTATCGCTAAAAGGGCACTGGTGACTCTCTCCCCAGAACTAAGAAGCATATCTACTTCTCTTTGATTGGGGCTTTGACTAAAATATCCTGCAAATTCAAGTAATTTATTGGTCTCACCACTCATCGCAGAAACGACGACAACGAGGTCATGACCTTCTTTTTTGCTTTCAATGACTCTTTTGGCAACCGCTTCAATGCGTTCAACATTGCCAACGCTTGTTCCACCATACTTCTGAACAATTAGCATTACAAATATCCTTCTTTCTTAAAATAATCCAACACTTGCTTATACACAGGTCGCTTAAAATAGGTAATATACTCAAACACTTTATCTAAACCCACAAATTTATAATCACAAAATTCTGGCTCTTTGGTAGCAAGATTGATTTTAGCATCTTGTTTAAGTTTGACTAAAAAATACTTTTGACTTTGTCCATCAAAAGGGTACATTTTTTGTGCTATTTTTTGAGGAAAGTCATACTCCAACCACTGCGGATACTCTGCGATGATTTCAACTTTTCTCGTGCCAATTTCTTCTTCTAGCTCACGAAAAAGTGCTTCTCTTGGGCTTTCTCCCGCATCAATTCCCCCTTGAGGAAATTGCCACGCATCTGTAATGTCATTGCGACATGCGATAAAAAGCTCACACTTGAAAGGATAAGCAGCAGATAAAACAATAGCAGCAACATTGGGTCTGTATCGTTTTGGCGATTCCATAATCTGCTTTACCTCTATTTTTTTGTTACAATGTTACCCTAAAAGTCATTAAACTCTTCTAAGGAGACTCGTGTTAGCTTATCTGCATATCCCTTTTTGTGACAGTAAATGTCACTACTGTGCTTTTAACTCTTATGTGGATAAATTTGATTTAAAAGAGCGCTATATGTTGGCTTCTTTGGAGCAATTATCTTTTGAATTGGAACGATTTACTCCGCAAAAGAAGAGCATTCATTCATTATTTATCGGAGGAGGAACGCCCTCAACGATTTCTTCTAAGCTTTTTGAACCTTTTTTTAAACATATCAAACCCTTTTTAAGCGATGATGCAGAGATAACCTCCGAAGCCAATCCTAATTCTGCTACAAAAGAATGGTTAAGTGGAATGCACGCTTTAGGCGTCAATCGTCTTAGTTTTGGCGTACAAAGTTTTGATGAAGCAAAACTCAAGTTTTTAGGTCGTGCTCATAGCGCAAAATCAGCACAAAAAGCGATAGAAAATGCTTCTACTCTTGGTTTCAAACATATCTCGTTAGACCTTATCTATGGCACAGCTCTTGATACGCCACAATTATTAGTAAATGACTTAGAAATTGCTTCAAAACTTCCTATTGACCACCTAAGTGCTTATGCCTTAACCATTGAAGAGCATACGCCTTTTTTTCATCGAAACAATGTTGCCAATACCTCAGAAGCATTAGCAAAAAGCTTTGTGCAAAACATCATCGATAAAGGTTTTCTTCAGTACGAAATTTCTAATTTTGGAAGCTATCAAAGTGTTCATAACAAGGGCTATTGGGAGCATCAAAACTATCTTGGAATCGGAAGTGGTGCTGTGGGATTTTTGAATCAGGAGCGATTTTATCCGAGTAAAACTATCGAAACCTATCTTCAAAATCCTTTACATGTAGAGATAGAAAATCTCTCTTTAGAAGACTTACATGTAGAGAAAATTTTTCTAGGGCTTCGCAGTTGCATAGGCATTGACTTAGCACTTTTTTCACCTAAAGAAAGGGCAAATGTTGACCTTTTAATACGCGAAAAAAAGCTTACATGTAAAGAGGGAAAAGTCTTTAATAACGACTATTTCCTCAGCGATGAAATAGCTCTTTATATCACACAGTAAGTTATTCTAGTGCCACTTTAAGCAATGCCTTAGCCGCTTCTCTTCCTTCATTGACGATATGCTTGACCTCTAAGGCTTTGAGTAATTTCTTTTCATCATAGTCACTCGCTTTGGCAACGATTTTGATATTTTTTTCAAATGATTTAAGAATTTCACACAATAAAATAAGCTTTTTTTCATTATTGATAGCGATAATAACAGCCCTTGCATCTTCGACAAATGCTTTTTTGAGAATACTTTTTTCGGCAGCATTTCCAAAATAAACAGGCTCACCTCGATGTTGTCCAAGCCTTACAAGATTGATATCATGCTCTAACACCAGATAATTGACATTCATCTTTTTGAGTCGATAGACGATTTCTTGTCCCAACTTTCCATAACCACATACAATAATATGATCTCTAACCCCTGAAGAATTGATAATAAAATCACCACCTTGAGGCTCTTGAGCTACTGCATTAACGATATATTTGATATTCTTTAAGATAAAGGGTGTAGCCACCATGGAGAGGACTACAACGATAATTAAGACTTGTACAATATCTTGAGGAATGAGTCTTGAAGAACTCGCAAGTGCAAGGATAGCAAGTGAAAACTCTCCACTTTGACACAACGCTAATGCTGATTTTAACGCTACTCTACCACCCGCTTGAAAATAGACAATTCCAAAGACGACTAATATTTTAACGCTAAGCAAAGCTATAAGTAATAAGAGAATAACCATATAGTGTTGTGCAATGATACCAAGGTCTATTTGCATTCCTACAGTGATAAAAAAGAGTCCTAATAAAATATCTCTAAAAGGGACAAGGTCAGCTTCAATTTGATGTTTATATTTACTCTCAGCCATAATCATACCGGCTAAAAAAGCACCAAGAGAATATGAAAATCCCAACATATGCGCTAAAAAGGAGGCTCCAACCACCAGCATTAAAACAGCAGCAATAAATATCTCTTCTGTATCTGCCCAAACGACTAATGATAAAAAGCGATTGAGAAGATATTTTCCAATGATATACATTAACCCTAAAATAATCACAACACTGATAAAAGTTTCCCAAAGCAAAGAAGAGATAGAGCTGTTTTGGCTTGAGAAAATATTAATCATCAACAAGATAGGAATGACCGCGATATCTTGAAAAAGCAAAATCCCCAACGCTTTTCTACCATACACCGTATGGATATTGCCACTATCATTAAGTATTTTCAACACAATCGCCGTTGAAGAAAGTGCCAGTGCATACCCTATGATAATGGCACTTTTTTGATCAGCCCCAAAAAGATACTCTGCACTTAAAGAAGCAATACCTCCGACAAGAGCTACTTGCAAGAAACCATTGAGAAAAACATCTCTTTTCATTCCCATCAAATGTCTTATGGAAAACTCAAGTCCAATCGTAAACATCAAAAATACAATTCCAAATTCGGCGATATGGTCAAGAGATTCGTTATTATTGGCAAGATTGTACATAGAAGAAATAGCAAAACCCGTGATGATATATCCAATAATCGTGGGTATGTTAAATCTTTTGAGAAAAATGTTCAGCAATGTCCCAATAGCCGTTGCACTTAGGATAATTGCTAGTAAATTGTCCACGCTCTATTCTCCAAATAAAATAATTTCATAGCTGTTTTTATGCTTAACCAAAGGATTTTTAGTTTGTGTACTTTTCTTCGATAACCCACTCACTTCACAACGCAAAGCCTCTATGAGCTCCTCACACTCGTCAATCTTATCCTTAAGCTGCATAATCACATCAACGCCTGCGAGATTAACCCCTAAATCACGCGTTAAACGGAGTATCATCTTGATTTTATCGATATCTCTTTGTGAGTATAAGCGCATCTTTCCATCTGTCCTAGAGGGTCTAACCAACCCTTCCCGTTCATACTGACGCAAAGTTTGAGGATGAATAGTCAATACTTTAGCAACAACACTGATAAGATATACAGGTTCTTCATATCCATGATGCATTTGGAAACTCCTCTTTTATTGTGGTAGTTTTTCTTCCATAAGCGCTTTTAAATCCTTATCTAAAGACTCAAGCGGTGGAAGAATGATATTGGCTACAAGGTATAAATCACCTTTAACTTGCGTTTTTCGGTTCAATGCACCATACTCTTTAACCCTAAATTTTTGACCATTTTTAGTATCTTCTTTAACTTTTAAAGTGATCTCTTTATAAAGCGTTTCAATCACCACTTTACCACCAAAGAGAGCCGTTTTGAGAGGCACATCAATCGTTTTAACCAGATCATCACCCTCTCTTTGATACTCTGGACTCGAAGCGACTTCAACACTTAAAAAGAGGTCACCTTTATGACCTTGATAGGACTTTCCTTTGTCTTTAATACGCATCTTTTCGCCACTTTTAATACCAGCAGGTATTTTGACATCAAAGCTCTCATTATTGTAAGAAAGGGCATGTTTCCCCCCTAAAATAGAAACATTAA
>JAQWCT010000107.1 GCA_028705785.1 Sulfurospirillaceae bacterium
ACAAAAAAGATGGACTAGACTGCTCAGGATTTGTCAGTCTTGTCAACAAAGAGAGTAGTGAGCCTTTCTTTAAAAATCAAGAGCTCAATGAACATTTTGAAGATTCAAGGCGCTCTTTGGCTATTTGCAACCTCCTTTCCGAAAATAAACGCACTTTCCAAAGCTTACCCAAAAAAGGCGACCTTATCTTTTTTGCCAATACCCTCAAAAAATATGCTAAAAATAAAGGCGAAGATAATATTACACATATAGGTATCGTGACTAAAATAGATGAAGATGAAACGGTACATTTTATCCATCACACTAAAGGAAAAAATTTGATGGGTTATATAAACCAAAACTTCCCAAAATCAGCTTTATACAATGGAAAAGTCGTCAACTCATATATGGAAAAATGTAGTGTAAATGATTCTAAATGCCTTGCTCCATCTTATTTTAGTGCTTATGGAAGTATCAAGTGAGTAAGGCACTTTATACATTGACCCTCTCCATGCTTTTACTTTCAGGATGTGCCCCCAAAGATACTTCCGTGCAAACACCTGAGCAGATTTCTACACTTGAACACAAAAGTGAACCTAAAATTTATATCGAAGAAAAAGATACTAAAGAGAGCAATGAGCGAAAAACAGAAGTCATTGATGGTGTAGCACTTCCCAAAAGAGAGCAAATCGTCAGAATTGCCATGAGTTATCTTGGAAAACGAGATGGTAGAGATTGCTCTGGTTTTGTAAACCTTGTCAATGTTAAAACTGGACAGCCATTTTACGGAGAAAAAGAGCTGAGTGAAAGTTTTGACAATGCACGAAAATCAAGAGCCATGTACAATTTGATGCGTAAAAAAGGTGATGCCTTTGACAACAAACTTCCACGCATTGGTGACCTCGTCTTTTTTGAAGATACCGAACGCAAAAAAACAAAAGTCAAAACTAAAGTGGCTGAAAATATCACCCATGTGGGTATTGTCACTAAAGTAGATGCGGATAAAACAGTTGAATTTATCCACCATTCCAATGGTAAAAATATCTTAGATTATATGAATTTTGCACTGCCAGCGCAAACAAAAAATGGGGAAAAAGTGGTTAACACCTATATGAAGAGATGCAAATCAAAAAAAGGTGAAGTCAAGACAGAATGCCTCAACCTCGCCTTTTTTGTAGCTTATGGTACATTTTAATTTATTGTGTAAGAGTATAAAATATTGCCCTAGCTCAAACTATCAGTTACAAAATGTAATTTTTCCTTCCTTTGCGAAGAAGTAACACTCACAATTCTTATAGCTTATAAACTCCGATAGTATTTAACACCTATTTAACACTGCTTCATTATACTCCACCTTTATGCAATTTTTTGGAGGAAATATGAAAAAAATCGTGGGTTTATCATTGGTGTGTTCTGGATTGCTTTTTGGTGCAACATTGGAATTGGAACAGGTAACAGTTATCGGTGAAAGTCTGACAAAAGAAGTTAAAAATATTAGCAGTGAAGATTTAAAATCTGCTGATTTAGCAGAAGCCTTGGCGAAAAATGTCCCATCGGTTACATTGGTACGCCGAAGTGGCATCGCAAATGATATTATTCTTAGAGGGCAAAAGAAAGACAACATCAATGTTTTGATGGACGAGGCAAAAATTTACGGCGCATGTCCCAATCGTATGGATCCTGCTACATCACACATATTAAGCAACAATGTTGAAAATATCCAAATTATTGAAGGTCCTTACGATGTTGAGCATTTTGGAAGCTTAAGCGCTTTAGTGATTGCGGAAACCAAAAAGCCGACTAAAGAAGTTTCAGGTGAAGCCAATGTCAACATTGGAAGTTACGGGTATAAAAAAGCCTCGACAACCCTTAGCGGTGGAAATGATACGATAAGAGCGCTGATAAGTGTCTCTAAGGAAGAAGGCGATCAATATGAAGACGGTGATGGCAAAAGTCTTTCTGAGCAGCTAGATGCATCTATTGCAGCGGGTGTAGGTCTTCCTGGTAATGCATACTCAGCGGCAAAGAAAAACATGAAATCATTTGAAAAAACGACTTTGATGAGTAAAGTATTTATGAACATAGCAGACAATCAAGAGCTAAGACTGGGTTACACACTCAATCGAAGCGATAATATTTTATACCCATCATCACCGATGGATGCAGACTATGATGATAGCGATATTTATACTTTGGGATATAGCATTTATGATTTGTCTGCTTTTTCCAAAGAGTTAAGCCTCGAAGCATATAAATCAGAAGTTGATCATCCAATGTCCACAAAAAATAGGGTAACAGGTGCAGCTGCATATTTGACCAATCATGTCACAAGTGAGATTGTGGGTGCAAAATTAAAAAATACTATGAATATTGGCTCTGACAAACTCTCTTTAGGCATAGATACCAGTAAGCGTAATTGGGACGGAGAAAAATATACAACAACGGTTGCTACAGGTGCTCAAGGTGCCCATACGACAAGTATTCCTGATGTCGATACAACCAATAAGGCACTTTTTGCCACATATGATACACGCATGGGCGATGTAAATCTTCAATTTGGTACGCGTTTAGACGATAGCACCATTAAAGCTAACAAAACCATGGTTGGACTACTTCCTGCAACGCGTATGGAAAATGACTATAATGCACTCTCTGCCAATGTTCTTGCCACATTTAAAGCCAACGATACGATAACTTATTTTGCGGGCATTGGTAAATCTTCTCGTGTTCCTGATGCCAAAGAGTTGTATTTAGGAACAAGTCCTTTAGGCGATTTGGATCAGACAACTAACTATGAAACGGATATTGGGTTTGATGCAAAATATAATGGTTATGGCTTTAAAACCAAACTCTTTTACAGCATACTCAAAGACTACATTCATTTTAATTCTTTAAAATATGTCAATGTCGATGCTACTATTTATGGGTTAGAGATGGATGCGTATTATGATTTTACAGATGCACTTTCTCTTGATTATGGTTTTGCCTATTTAAAAGGAAAAAAAGATGACGCTTTAGCAGGGCAAACCGATACGGATTTAGCAGAAATCACTCCGTTAAAAGTCAATCTTGGACTACGCTACAAACAAGCAGAACATAGCGTAAAAACGGAAATGGTTGCGGCTGGAAAATGGAGTGCTTATGATAGTAACAATGGAGAACAAGAGATCCCAGGCTATGCAGTCTTCAACTTCCAATACAACTATAAAATCACCAAAAACTTTGATATCACAGTAGGTGTTGACAATATTTTGGATAAAAAATATGCCATTTCCAACACATACAAAGATTTAACCCTCGTAGCAGGTGGTGGTAATGTGATGCTTCTTAATGAACCAGGAAGATATTTCTATACCAATGTACGGTACGCTTTTTAAAGACATCGAGGCTTTACATGTAAGGATTTTTCCTTACATGTAAAGTTCTTTTAGCCAAAGTTTGAGGGTCTTAGATATCTTGTTCGATAACTTCAGCAAAACGATGAAAGTATCGTTCTTTAATCGTTGAAACTTCTTTTGAAATATCGTTACATGCAAGCTTGTCTCCACCTACAATTCCGATTTTTGTAACATTAATGCCTACAGTCTGAGCAAATGTTTCAAATGCTTTTTCATCATTCACTTCAACGATTGCGCGAGAAAAACTCTCCGCAAAAATATCTCTCGTATCGCCTAGTTCTACTTTACATGTAGAGCCTTTTCCACTTTTGGCTGACATCTTTGCCAAAGCGATAGCGATGCCACCGACATTCACATCTTTGGCACAATTGAGCAGTCCTTTTTTATTGGCTTCAATAACCAATTCCCAAAGTTTAAGCTCTTTTTCGTAATCCAGTTTTGCGAGTGTTCCTTCAACTTTACCTAGTAGATCTTTCATATATACACTTCCACCAAAATCACTTTGGGTATCGCCGATAAGGTAAAGTGATGCGCCTTCTTTTTGGAAAGATGAAGGTAAAGTTTTATTAGCATCATCATTAAGACCAACCATCACGATAGCAGGTGTTGGGAAAACACCGATGCCATTAGTTTCATTGTAAAGAGAGACATTTCCGCTGACAACAGGTGTATTAAGCTTAGCACATGCCTCTTTGATTCCATAACAGCCTTGTGCAAACTGCCACATGACTTCTGGATTTTCAGGGTTACCGTAGTTGAGACAATCGGTAATGGCTAGAGGTCTAGCCCCACTCATCGCTACATTTCGACCACTTTCCACAACAGCAGCTGCTGCTCCGCCAAATGGGTCGATGTAGTTATATCGTGGGTTACAATCGCTACTCATAGATAAAGCCTTACCATTTTCTTTGATACGAATCACACTCGCATCAAGACTTCCGGGGGCTTTAATGGTATTGGTTTGAACCATTGAATCGTATTGCTCAAAAATCCATGATTTATCACTGATTTCCACGGAATTTAAAAGAGTGTCAAAAGCTTTTTGATTGTCTATTTTGGCAAAATCATTGATGGTTGTATTTTTAATTTTTGCGAGGTAGCTTGGCTCACTTACAGGTCTATCATAAATTGGCGCTTGCTCACTCACGGGCTGAACTGGCATATCTGCCACTTTTTCACCATGCCAGAAGAGCTCCATATTGCCAGTAGCAGTTACTTCTCCGATAATCTCAGCGTTCAAGTCCCATTTTCTAAAGATGTCCACGACTTTATCTTCATAGCCTTTTTTAGCACAAATGAGCATTCGCTCTTGTGATTCACTTAGCATAAATTCAAAAGGTTGCATACTCTGCTCTCGTGCAGGCACTTTATCTAAGTGCATAATCATACCGCTACCACTTCGTCCTGCCATCTCAAATGAACTTGAAGTAAGACCTGCCGCACCCATATCTTGAATACCTACGATGTAGTCAGTTTTAAAGAGTTCTAAACACGCTTCCAAAAGAAGTTTTTCAGCAAATGGATCGCCTACTTGAACGGTTGGGCGTAGGCTTTTATTGGCTTCTGTAAAGCTATCGCTCGCCATAACTGCACCACCAAGTCCATCACGACCTGTTTTTGAACCCACATAAACCACAGGATTGCCGATACCCTCAGCTCTGCCATAAAAAATCTCATCACTTTTTGCAAGTCCTAGCGTAAAAGCATTGACTAAAATATTGCCATTGTAACTTTCATCAAAGAAAGTCTCACCACCAATGGTCGGAACGCCCATACAGTTACCATAATCACCAATACCTGCAACCACGCCTCTTACTAAATAGCGTTGATGTCTTGAAACATCATCATTGTTCGTTACATTTCCAAAGCGAAGTGAGTTCATATTAGCAACAGGTCTTGCTCCCATCGTAAAGACATCTCTTAAAATGCCGCCCACTCCCGTTGCCGCACCTTGATAAGGTTCGATAAAACTTGGGTGGTTGTGTGATTCCATCTTGAAAACTGCAGCCATGCCGTCCCCAACATCGATAACACCTGCATTTTCACCCGGTCCTTGAATGACCCATGGTGCTTTTGTGGGGAAGCCATTGAGATATTTTTTACTCGATTTATAAGAACAGTGCTCACTCCACATAGAAGAGAAGATGCCAATTTCTAACATATTTGGCTCTCTACCTAAAATCGTTAGAATATTTTCATACTCACCCATTGTCAATTTGTGTTTTTTTAATACCGCTTCCAAGTTTTCCATGAATTCTTCGCCCTATGAGATAAAATTGGCTTATTTTACTCAAAAGGAACTAAAAATTAGTTTTGGCGCGCAAAAGAGAGGAAAGAAGTGCTATCCATTGGCTTCGCAAATAAAAAACCTTGCCCCATATTACATCGGTTGAGGTGCAAAAAATCTTCTTGTTCTTGGTTTTCAATCCCCTCAGCTACAACATTAAAATTTAAGCTTTTTGCCAAAGCTAAGATAGCTTGTGTAATGGCGACATTATTGTAATCTTGTGGAATATTGTCGATAAAAGACTTATCTATTTTAAGCGTATCAAGAGGAAGCATTTTGAGATAGCCCATAGAAGAATAACCTGTACCAAAATCATCGATGGAAATTTTAAATCCCATTTTCACAAGTTCTTCCAATATTTTTATATTTTTTTCAGTGGATTCCATAATGTATCCTTCGGTTATCTCAATTTCAATACAATGTGCATCAATTCCTGTTTTTTCAACAATACCTTGCAATGTTATGATAAGATTTTCTTGCCTGAATTGAATACTCGAAAGATTGATAGCTATTGTTTCAATCTCAATACCATGTTTTTTCCAATCAACAAATGTTTTACAAGCTTCCACAAATATCCATTCACCAAGAGGAATAATCATACCACTCTCTTCCGCAATAGGGATAAATATAGAGGGCGAAACTTGACCAAAATCTTTAGAGTTCCACCTCACGAGTGCTTCAGCCCCTATTATTTTTTTTGTTTTTAAGCTATATTGAGGTTGAAATACCAGTGAAAATTCACCTCTTCGGAGTGCGTAGCGCATCGCATTTTCATAGGCAAGGCGTTTTTGTGTTTTTTCAACCAATGCTGCTGTAAAAAATTGATACTTATCTCCGCCTTTACTTTTTGCTTCATACATAGCACTATCTGCATTTTTAACCATATCTAACACATTTCTAGCATCATCAGGATACAAAGAGATGCCTAAACTTGCGTTAATACTGAGCATATAATTATCGATAGCAATGGGTTTTTTGATATTATCTATTACCATTAAACTCATATCTATTATGGCTGCATCACTATCGACACATTCCATTAAAATAACAAATTCATCTCCACCGGCTCTTGCTAAAAAAGCTTTATTTTGAGTAATATTTTTAAGTCTTAAAGCAACAGTAGATAAAAGTTTATCACCAGTAGGATGACCTAATGCATCATTGATATCCTTAAATCTATCCAGATCAGCAATAACCATAGCTATACGCGTCTGATTTTTCCGCGCTACCTTAATCATATCAAAAAGTACTTCCTGCAATTTAATACGATTGGGAAGACCTGTGAGTTGATCATAATATGCAAAAAATTCTATTTTATTTTTAGACTCCATAATATCTGTAATATCAAGTTTTATTGCCAAAAAGCCTTCTAACTGATCATTGAAGAATAAAGGTACAATGGAAGCTTTTTCATAATAAATCAAACCACTTTTCTTTTTATTAATTAAAGTGCCTTCCCATTTTTGACCATTACTTAGTTTTTGATTCATATCTTGATAAATCTCTTCTTTGGTCATACCTGATTTGAGAAGATTTGGTTTCTTTCCCAAAATATCTTTAGCTTCGTACCCACTAATTTTTTCAAAAGCCTCATTAACATAAGTAATCATTCTTTTTTTATCTGTAATCACAACAGAATTATCACTATTTTCCACTGCTTTTTTAAATCGTATGAGAGCATATTTATTGCGTTTATCAATGCGATAAGCAATGACAAGGGCTACTAGAGAACAAAAAATCATTAAAAATAAAATGTAGGAAACAACTCTCTCTTTTTGAATAGAATTTTCAAAAAACATAACCAATGCTTCATAAAAATCATTTAAATCATTTTCCAGTCTATTTTTTCTATTTTCCATCACAATGGTGTTAATATCTTTAAGATGGTTTGAGGCATCAATGGCATATTCAAGAAAAATGATTAATTCAGAATCTACTAATTTATTGACTTCGATTAGGTTTTTAAAAGTTTCAATCTTAGTATGAAAAGTAGCTAGAAAATCAAATTCAGTATAAGTAGCTTTAGTAAAATCAATGACCATAGCATTAGCTATTTGGCTAATCGCACTAAAGTAATAGCGTGTATTAATCTTGGATTGACGGACATAAAGCTCATCAAAAATATCAACAAGTGCATTATTATGTGTATTAAATTCTTTCAGTAATGCTATTTTGTTTTCGAAGGAGCGAGATACTTTTTCAAATTTAGGAGAGATATCATCACTTTTATTATGCATATCTTCTTGCATTAAAAAATGCATTTTTTGGTTTAATTTGTCAAGTTTTGCTTGGACACTTACGCTATCAAGTTTCTGAAGTTTTTTATCTAGAAGTGTATCAAATTCACTATTGATGAGTTTTAAATTTTCAACTGTCCTCAAAATAGCAAAATTATTTTTTGTTTTCGTATTGATGTGTGTTACATACCCAAGTGCCCCAAAAATGGAAAGAAAAAGAAACACCCAATAAATATCAAATATTTTAAGCCTCAACACAATATTATCCCTATTGCAAAATACTATACTACATTATTTCTGCTGAAATATACGAAAGGACTCCGCATCCATAGGCTTAGCAAACAGGTAACCTTGCGCCGTATTACAACCATTTTGAAGTAAAAATTCTTGTTGTTCTTTAGTTTCAACACCCTCAGCTAAAACTCTCAATTCCAAATTTTTTGCCAAGGCAATAATAACTTTTGAAATAGCAACATCGTCTTTATCATCTGGTAAATCTTTGACAAAAGAGCGGTCAATTTTAAGTTTGTCAATAGGCAGAGCTTTGAGATAACTAAGAGAGGAATACCCTGTCCCAAAATCGTCAATAGCGATACTAAAACCTAATTTTTTAAGTTTCTCAATGGTAATAATGGCTTGGTCAGCATTTTTCATAATAGCACTTTCGGTAATTTCAAGCTCTATTTTATGCGTATCTAT
>JAQWCT010000108.1 GCA_028705785.1 Sulfurospirillaceae bacterium
ATCCCTAGCAACATCCAGTGTACGCCCTTTGGCTTTACGACTTTCATAAAATGCATTGACAAATTCATCCATTAATGGCGAAGTATTTGGATTGATAATCGTTGCTTTACTGATATCAAGTCCCAAAGAAGCGCTTTTATGAAGGACTTCTTCCGCATCTCCTAGTAGAATAATATCAGCAACATCTCTGCGTAAAAGTATCTCAGTTGCTCTTAAAATCCTCTCATCACTGCTCTCTGGCAAGACAATGCGTTTACGCTCACTCCTTGCTCTTTCAAAAAGAGCGTATTCAAACATGATAGGCGTAATGGAAGTGGTTGAAGATTCTGTATTGATAGATTTTTCTATCTCGGCGATATTAACATTGGATGCAAAAAGTCCCATGGCTAGTGCAATTTTTCTGACACTCTGTGAAGTAATCGTTGCTGGTACATTGGCAACATTGACAGCTGTATTAAAAGTACCATCATCAACACTTAAAATCGGAATAGACAAATCTTTAAACCCTGCGATAAGCTTATTAATGGATTTATGTGGAAGCATCCCTGCTGTGAGCAAAATCCCTGAAATATTGGGATAATTGTTTGAATATACCGTGCTAAGACACCCTGCAATAATATCAGACCTATCACCAGAGGTAATGACCAAGTCACCATCTTCAAGATATTCTAAGAAATTATCAAGTTTCATTGCTGCAATTTTGCTTTGTTTTACAACACGCCTAAGATCTTTTTCTTCTCCATAAATATGCATACAACCAAGTTTTTTCTTGATTTCTGCAACTGTTGGCGTATCAAGTTCTGGAACTTCAGGTAAAAAGTAAACGGGAGCACTTTGCAAAGGTTCTTGAATAGAGAGTTCTTTTAATTCTTCCGCTTCATCCATACCTAAGCGATTAACAAAAGTAGCGAAGTGTTGACAACCTGCGACTTTAATCGCTTCAGCCTCAATATGAATCTCATCTAAAACTTCTTTAACACTTTTATTTTTACCCTTGAGTACACTAATAAAAGGACTGCTTAAATTCTTAGCCATGGAAAGATTAATATCAAAATCAAGCGAATTAGAAAAATTGGATTGATTGAGTCCTTCGATCAATACAAAGTCATACTCACTCTCTAAATGTTTAAATTTTTCTATCAAATTTTCAAGCACTACATTGAATTTGTTATCAGCGATCAAACTCTCAACTTCATGTACAGTGTATCCATAGGTATCTTTATATTCCATACCCAAAGCATATCGCTCCAACATAAAGTCAATATCTTTATCGCGCTCAGGACCATCTATCACTACAGGTCTAAAAAAAGCCACTTTCCCAAGACGACCTTTGAGTAACTCCATAATACCCATCGCTACAATCAAGCTGCCCGCCGATGATTCCAAGGATGAGATATATAAACTTTTTGTCTTCATTAATGCTCCCTCTTTTAAAATACTCTAAAGTTTTTTTTAATGATATAACAACGATATAATAATCATATAACAAAATAAAGTTTTATAAAAAGTTTGGTGCATCGTTTGAAAAAAGTATTAAGTCTCCTACTCTCGTGTGTTGTGCCAATATTTCTTGCATTTTGGATTTATCGCTTAGGATGATTTTTTCTGCTTTTTTGACATATGAATCCAAAACTTTTAAATTCACCTTTCCTGTGATAATCACCAAATCAAAAACATCATCTATTCTCTGTGCTAATGCTATATTAGCATTTTCATTACTTTCTACAATACCTGGGGTCAGAATGACTTTTCGCCCAGCGTAAGTATTTACAAGCGTATATGAACTCATCATGCCATCGAAATTGCCATTAAAACTATCATCAATAATGAGTTTTCCACCCGCCTCTATTCTTTGGAGTCTATGTTCTACGCCCTTAAGATTTGAAACAGCCCCTTGAATAGCTTTTATATCCATGCCCATAGCAAGAGAAGCGTGAATGGCAGCAGCAATATTAATCGCATTAAAATCACCCAAAAGCTTACATGTAAAGTGTTCTTTATGTCCATTGATTTCCATATCAAAACTTATTCCCTCTAAAGTCGATTCGATATGGTATAAATCTTGACCAAAAATTTGAATTTTTTCATTTCCTTTAACTTGTGCACTTTCATGAATAAACGCTTTTTCAAGTCTTTCTGAATGAATCATTTCCATTTTGGTATTTCTAATATTTTCTAAGGTTTTAAAATACTCAATATGTTGTTCCCCCACTTTCCCAACAATAGCGATATGCGGTTGAACCAGTGATGCAATTTCTTCAATATCCCCTCGCACTCTTGCCCCTGCTTCAACGATATAAACTTGCATCTCTTTTTTCAAAGCATTGTTAATATCTTGAATAATCCCGCCTAGTGTATTAACACTGCGGGGCGTTGCATAGACACGAAACTGTGAAGCTAGAATTTGTGCTAAAAAGTTTTTAATACTCGTTTTGCCATAACTTGCCGTAATAGCAATCACTTTTAATGCTAACATCTGTGATATTTTTGCTTTTGCTTCCTTTTTAAAACTCAAAAAGAGCATTTTTTCAAAGGCTAGACTTAGTAGATGGGCAAAAGCAAGCGGTATGATAATGCCATAGGTATTACATGTAAAGTATGTCAGACATAAAAGATTTTGAAAAAGCGTCATCAAAAGTAAGAAAAGAAAAAATCGCTTAACGCGAGCGGTAAAAACAAGCTTCTTATCTCGTTTTTGATACCATAAAAATAATGCAATCACATAAAGACCATACACGCCATAAGAGAGAAAACCAAAACTACCGTAATAGGCTATTATAGGTAGAATAAAATAGTAGATATACCAATCATATCGATTGTAGTGAAAAAGTACCCTTTCTATCTTGTAACTATACCATTGCATAGAAGTCATAACATAATAGCCAAGAGCAAGTACAAAGAGCGTATGTAACACCACATTAATCATGCTTATCTCCTTTCAAAGCTATCAAAAGCGATAAAGTCAATTCTTTTGTGCGTCACATTTTTTACATCTGAAAACATTGAGCCATCATATAACTTGCTAATAAAAAATTCTAACTCTTCTTCAAATTGAGCATTAACCAAAATCTCAACATCTCCATTAGCAAGATTTTGCACATAACCATAATAATCTAATGCTAATGCCATATCCAGTACAAAGTTTCTATAATTAACACCTTGTACACGGCCACTAACAATTAACTGATAAGTCTTCAAAATCCAAACTCCAAAAGCAATTTTTCGATATTTTTACCATTTTTGAGAAAGAAAAAATGATCTCCCTCTAGTGAATGAAAATGACTATTTTTGATAAGTGAATGAATCTTCTTTCCACTCTCAAGAGGCGTTGCTTTATCTTCTTTTCCCCAAAAAATATAAGTTTTAGAAGGGCATAATGCAAAGATAGATGAAAAATCTTCATCCACTACTTTTTTCAGTATCTCATACATTGTTTGACTCATACCCTCAACATCTTTAGTGGCAAAAAAGCGATAAAAATTTCGAGGAAATAATGGCTTTAAGGTTTTGTATATCCAAATCTTTGTTTTAATTTTGAAAGACTTTGGAACCACGATACCTGCTGTTGAGAGTAAAACTAAAGTTTCTGGTTTTAAAATCGTGGCTATTTTCCCACCAAAAGAATGACCAAAAATTGCAAATGGTCTAAGACCAAGTTGCTTCAAAAAAGCCTCAACAATCATTGCATAAACCTCTGTACCAATGGGCTCTTGAATAGAAGAATGTCCAAAACCAGGTAAATCAAGATAGATATGTTGATAATTTTTAAAACAGGGCTTAAAAGCGTTTTTCATTGCTTCTTTATTGCTTCCCCAACCATGTAAAAACAAAATTGTTTGTGGATTATCGATATTTAAAAGTTCATAACTTAATTGATAAGTAATATTCTGTAGAGAAACCGTTTTAATCGCCATTTATTGTCTTTTAGTGCTAGCATAAATTTTTTCTAGGATACTAACGGCTTCACTCATTTTCTCGTACTCTTCAACAGTGATCATCACTGCCTCAAAACGATTATTTTTAACAATGACAACTCTTTTATTTTCACCATTACTTAAACTACCTAAAACAGAACTAAAATTTCTTACCATATCCGTAGCGCTCATCATTTCGCTTTTAGCATAGGTCATCATTAGAAAGCCTTTTTGCAAAATTTTATGCAACACTTTACATAAAATTCTCTTTTACTTCCCTTTGGCTGCTTGAATGGAATTAATATATCGATACTCTTTAGGAACATTGATTTCTTTTGGTAAATATGAAGATAGCGTCTCTATAACCATCGTAAAATCATCAAAAAGATAATTTGCCATACTACCAGGAATGGGGTTGATTTCATTGAGATAGACCAATTCATCGATGACAAAAAAATCACATCGAATAAGTGCACCTCTAAAAAGCGGTTCATATAATTTGATAAAAGATTGTTTCATGCGTTGTTCTATCGCAGAAGGGAGTGTTGCTTCATTAACTCTTTTAGTACGAGAAAAATCAAGATACTTTTTATCAAAATCTAAAAATTCTTCTTTTTGTGGTTCCTCAATAATAGAAAAAAGGAACTCATTACCTTTACAACCGGCTAAATTATACTCTTTAATCCCAGCGATGAAAGGTTCAATAAGCACGCTATCATCAAATTCAAAAGCAACATCAAGAGCATAAGAGAGTTCTTTTGCTTCTTTAACGATACTAATACCAATAGAACTTCCAAGGCGAAGTGGTTTAACAATAAAAGGAAACGGTATACGAATCACTTCTTCACACTCTTTGCGTAAAACTTGATAATCCAGAACATTAACACCGACTTCTTTAGCGTAGAGTTTTGTTAAAAGCTTATTATAACTTAGGCAACTTCCCTCAGTCCTAGGGCCTATGTAAGAAATATGGAAAAAATCAAGGATAGAACTTAATTTCCCATCTTCACCATCACTTCCATGAACAAGATTAATCATGACATCAAAATTAACTTGCCCCTCGCCAAAAGCTTTTTTATAGAAAAATCCACCATTTTTTAAATAAAGAGGTTTATCTTTAAGATATTCACCACTACTAAATCTTTTTGAATTAATTTTATCCGTAGGAATAAGATAAAAATCTCTATTGTAATCACAAAAAATGTAAACAATATCATGCTTCAATACTTTTTTAAGTGCAATGGCACTGACTACACTAATTTCATGTTCAAAACTTTTTGCACCAAATAAAACGGCAACGGTCATTTTTTTCCTTAACTTAGCTTTTTAAGTGCTTCTTTGATGATACTTTGCGTATCTAAAGTGGTACATGTAGAAAGCACTTTTTTAATCATCTCTTTTTTAAATCCTAAACTCTCCAATGCCATGCTAGCATCCAACATACTCCCTTGAGGTAGTACATCATTTGAGAGATTTAATGAAAAATCACTCAATTCTACTAAAATTCGCTTTGCACTTTTAGGTCCGATGCCTGAGACCATCTTAAATGCATCCATATTTTGCGTAGCAAGTGCTTGCGCAAAGTCATCTGGACTTAGCGTTGAACATACAGCAAGCGCCGTTGATGGTCCTATGCCACTAAGCTTAATAAGGGTATCAAAAACTTTTTGCTCTTTTTCATCTAAAAATCCATACAAATTTTGCTGATCTTCTCTAATAATATGTGTTACATGTAAAGCGACATCATCACTTTTAATTTTCCCAATACTCATTAAAGAAATATGCACTTTATAAGTCAATCCCGCCGTCGTCTTGATGTGTAAATGCGTTATCTCTTTTTTAACAATGCGTCCTTCAATGCCCACTATCATTAACTATACTCCATAGAACGCGTTATCTTATACTCTCCATTACCCGAATCTTTAAGCATAATTTCTCTTGCTATTTCTCGCTCTTTTGGATTATAAGTAATGTCTCTTGGTGGAGAAATTAATTTAAATTTGATTTCATTAAATTCTTTCCATGGAGAATGGTTGATGATTTTCGCTGTAAAGACTTTGGTTTGCACTTGATTTAAAGAATTTCTAAATTCATGTAACTCTTCTTTTTTATCTTTATAAGTTTGCAAAAGAGCATTGTATTCAACAACTTTTTCTTGAAAATCTTTGACCTTAGCAAACAAAGTAATAGGTGGTTCAACACCATTTTTCTTCAATTCTAAAATCTTCGTCTTAACCATTTCTGCTGTTGGTTTGTTTTTTTCTATCGTATCTTTTTTAGCACCAAGTTGTTTTGGATAAGCTTTGAGTTCTTCTTCTAAAACACTAATCTTTTTATTGATAGAGAGAATTTGTTCATTAAATTCTTTCGTAACACTAGGGTCAATAAAGAGTTTATTATTGTTACCTTTTAGCTCTTGAATTTCTATAATTTCGGACGCTGTTATTTTTCCATTAGATATTAAAACATCAATTTTAACAATTTTGGCAATAATTTCACCACCAATCATCTGCTTTACATGTACAACATCACCAATAACTTTTCCGCCCTCTAATCTATCTATCTCTATCTCTCTACCATTGGCTTCACCACGATGTACTGCAATAGTGATTTTATCAGATTCAATATACGCACTTTGATGCGTTTGTCCACCTATTTCAACAATTTTTGCCTTAATTTTAGCACCACTACCGATGTTACCTTGCACAACCAGTTCAGTTGTTTCAACGCTCATCCCAGCACCAATAGCATCTTTGAGGATATCTTTTTCTTTAATATTAATCTTGATATTTGAAGTAATATTGGCATCAATTGAACCTGTAGAGCGAAAACTAATTTCATTGATTTCCATTTGGTCTTGAATATCAAAAGTTCCTTTGTCAAAATTAACATAGCCACCTCTATTGGCAATGTATTTTACACTCGTTTCGCTTTCTTTTTTAACAACATTTGCTGTAATACCAATGGGTGTTTCATTGGTTTTCTTAGGTTCTTTAACCGCAATAAATAACCCTCGACAATTTCTTCCTGGTATTCCCATTTGTGGTTTAATATATTCAACGATACATTCATCTTTTTCAACGGCTAAAACGAAACCTCTTTTAGAATAATCGACTTTCCCATCGGTACTTTTGGCATTAATTTTTTTCTTATAATGATAAATTAAATCATCATTGATAGGAAGAACTTCGTCAACACCTTGACAAACAACAAAAGATTGAGCTTGATCAAGAATACCGTTGATTCTAATAGAAGATACGATTTTTTTCACTTCTTTGTACATATTTTGATCTCGCATACCTAAAAGAACACCCGCTTTAATTTTTTTAATTTGAATATCATCAATCATCGCCTGTTCTAACTTAGAAGTGTATTTGACATCGTGGCTTTGAGCTACTGTTGCAATAATCTTTGTTAAACTCTTATTGCCACTTAAGGTGATTTGAGGGAGGACATCTATATCTTCTTCTTTTTCTATTTTAAAAATTTCTACTCTATAGCGTTGTTTGAATTTAATGATAGGATTGAGTAAAAATGCATCATCTAAGATAAGCTTCATCTCCTCTTCGCCCATTTCATTATCTTCACTTTTATCGTCACTGTAGAAAGTAGCGATTTTCAGAATCTTAAATGATAAATCCGTAGGTTTGATATGATTAGCTACAGCAATATTTTTGAGTTCTTTCATGACATTGATAGTATCTATAATAATAGATTTAAACTCTGATGACTCAGTCGTTTCATCTGTATTACTACTGGTGATTTTGTCAAACAAACCCAATGTAACTCCTTTGAAATTATAATACTTCTTCTCGACTTTAACATCGACAAAATAAAATAAAAATGAAACGAATGGTATCTAAAAATAGTTAAAAAAGAAGTTTAAACCATTTTTTGATAAGATAACAACATGTTAATTAAATCATTTTTTACCAACAGCATAGGTACACTTGTCTCAAGGATTTTGGGCTTCATAAGAGATACACTCACCGCTTCTGTATTGGGGGCAAATATTTATAGTGATATTTTCTTTGTAGCGTTTAAACTTCCCAATCTTTTTAGACGCATTTTTGCTGAGGGTGCTTTTACGCAAAGTTTTATCCCAAGCTTCATTAAAACAGCCCATAAATCTCTTTTCACTTTTATCGTCTTTAAAAGATTTTTGATTTTTCTTATTGTTTTTTCTCTTCTTGTCACACTCTTTAGTGATTTTTTTGCCAAGATGATGGCTTTTGGTTTTAATGAAGAGACAATTGCACTTGCGGCTCCTTTTGTAGCGATTAATTTTTACTATCTTCCATTGATTTTCATTGTCACCCTTTTAGGCTCACTACTCCAATATAAACACCACTTTGCAACCACTGCCTTTTCAACAGCTCTTTTAAATATAGGCATGATTGGAGCGTTACTTTTGTTCCAAAATTGGGATAGAAAAACGATTGTTTATGCTCTCAGTTATGGCGTTTTAGTGGGTGGATTACTGCAATTGATTATGTAATTATTATGGATGTAATTTCCGGCAAATATGGATTCCCAGCCGAAATTGCCGACGACCCCTTGCTAGGAATAGTTTTAAGCCAATCTGATC
>JAQWCT010000109.1 GCA_028705785.1 Sulfurospirillaceae bacterium
TCAAAAACCTTGATGAATTTAACAAAGCACTAAAAGCTTCATCAAAGCCTGTAATGTTGGATTTTTATGCGGATTGGTGTGTGAATTGTATCGAGCTTGAAAACTTTACTTTTAGTGATGCAAGAGTCAAAACAAAGATGGCAAACTATACGCTTTTGCAAGTTGATGTTACGAAAAATAGTGATGAAGATAAAGCGTTTCAAAAAGCCTTTGGCATAGTGGGACCTCCTGCTATCTTGTTTTTTAAAGATGGACAAGAAATGAGCTCCTTTCGTGTTGTGGGTTTTAAAAATGCTGATGAATTTTTAGCACATTTGGAGAAAGTGAAATGAAAGTTATTTTAATAGTGGAAGCAGAAGGCCTAAAAGACAAAAGCTTCTTTGAAAAACATCTCAAAAAAGAGGGCTTGACACCTATAGCCAATGAAGATTTTACCTATGAAGGTGATACAACTACGCATATGTTTAGCACGCGTGCATTTATACATGAGGTGGTCGAGAAAGGTTTGAAAAAGTCAGGATTTCTTACATGTAAGATTATTTTTCAAGTGGGAGAAAATCCTCTTGAAGCCTACCGTTTCGATACGCTTCAAGATTCATTTGTAGAAGTTAGTGTTTAAAAAACTTTAAAGCTCTCTCTAAATCCTCAGGAGTATCGATACCAAAGCTTTGACTTTGCACTTCTACCATAGCGATTTTATATCCATGATAGATGGCGCGGAGTTGTTCGAGTTTTTCGATGTGTTCTATGGGAGCATAGGGTAGGGCACAAAAGGTTTGGAGGGATTTCTTGGTAAATGCGTAAATGCCTAAATGTCCGAAGTAGCCATCAAATCCACCCTCTCTGTCATAAGGAATAGCACTTCTTGAAAAATAAATAGCATTGCCATTGGCATCAAGAATGACTTTGACGAGGTTGGGGTCTTTTACATGTACGAGTTCTATTTTTTTACAACAGCTTGTTATCAGGGCATCAGTGCTTTTAGCTCGCTCAATCACACTTTGAACCACAGCTTCTTCGATAAAAGGCTCATCTGCTTGGACATTGACGATAATTTCTTCATCGTTTAGACTTAGCTTCGATGCGGCTTCATTGATGCGGTCTGTCCCGCTTTGGTGATGCTCGCCTGTCAAAATGGCTTTAAATCCATAGTCTTTGGCGATATGTAAAACGGCTTCACTGTCTGTTGCAATAGCCACATCATCAAGGTTTTGAACCCTTTGAGCAGTAGCGATAACCATAGGAACGCCGTTGATATTGGCTAGAATTTTTTGTGGAAATCTTGTTGAAGCCAATCTTGCAGGAATGATAATCATGATTTATTCTTTAAAAAGTTAAATATTTCGACTTCAATATCTTTTTTATCAATCACTTTACCATGTACGATAGGCTGTGAAAAAAGCGTATTGATACATTCGGGAATCTTTACATGTAAAGCTTTGCTAAATCCCTCTAAGGCTTCCTTATCGCTGTATTTTTTCATATCATTTTGGATGGCATTAAACATCGTTGGAGCAAATTTTGTCCATTCTGCGGTAGAGCATAAAACGCACGGGATATTTTTTTGCTTCAAATTTTCATAAGCGCTTAGACAAGTTGCCGTGTGCGGATCCATCACATAACCCTCTTTTGCAAAAGAAGCAATTGTCCCTTTAGCAAAGGTATCGTCGCAATAAATAGCATCAA
Source organism: Sulfurospirillaceae bacterium (assembly GCA_028705785.1). Lineage (GTDB taxonomy): Bacteria > Campylobacterota > Campylobacteria > Campylobacterales > Sulfurospirillaceae > Sulfurospirillum. Next base: position 1,687 of record JAQWCT010000109.1, read on the forward strand.
AATCTTCTCTAAGACTTGCTAGTTCATCAGGAGATAATTGGTAGATTTTCTCATTTTTAAGGTTATCCATCATCTCTTTGGTACGCTTTGCACCAAATTTATCATACAACACGCGTTCCACATTCGAAGAGATAAGGATGTCCATAGCAGGTGAAGTCGTTAAAAGGAGTTTGCGGTTTCTTAAATCGTAAATACCTGTGTTGATAAGGTCGGTGAGGATATTGTTGATGTTAGATGCGATTAAAATCTTTTCTATCGGTAAACCCATCTTTTTAGCGTAGTAGGCACCTAGGGCATTACCAAAGTTACCACTAGGCACGATAGTGTAAAAAGGCTTTCCAAGCTCTACTTTATGTTGTTTTAAAAGTGCTACATACGCGTGGATATGGTAGATGATTTGGAAGATAATGCGTCCAAAATTGACTGAGTTTGCAGCACTAAGCTTGATGTTTTCTTGGGTCAGTTTGGCATTAAAACTAGGAGATGCGAGTAAGGTTTTAAGCGCATTTTGTGCATCATCAAAATTTCCATGAATACCGATAATTTTGAGATTTTTACTTTTTTGTGTTGTCATTTGTAGTCGCTGAACATCGCTTGTTCCACCATCTGGGTAGAGGCATACAACTCGGATGTTTTCTTTATCTGCAAAAGTATCTAGTGTGGCAGGTCCCGTGTCGCCACTAGTGGCTGCAAGGATAAGATAATCTTCTTTATTTTTTTGTGTAAGGTGTGAGAGGATATGCCCAAAAGGTTGAAGTGCCATATCTTTAAATGCACGGGTGGGTCCATGATAGAGTTCATTGACATAAAGGTCTTCTTTGATTTGGACTAAAGGTGCAGGGTTTGAGGCATCATCAAAATGGTCGTAAAGTGCTACTGCTTGAGCGATAATAGAATCCTCAATGTCGATAGCAAAGCGTTTTAAAATATCAATAGTCAGTTCTTTATAGCTTTTTTTGGTTGCACTCTCTAAAAAATCAAGGTCAATTTTTGGCAAGTTTTCTGGCACATAAAGTCCACCAAAACTCGCACTTGGGTTGAGTAGGGCGTATGAAAAAGGTACCGATTTTGGTTTAAGCGTATCATTGCCTCTGGTTTCTGTAAACATAACATAAATTCCTTATTGTTGAATGATGGTTCCGATACCATCTTTAGTGAAAAGTTCTAATAAAATGGAGTGTTCGATGCGTCCATCGATAATATGCGCTTGTTCAACGCCACCTTTGAGTGTTTCTAGACACGCATCAAGTTTTGGAATCATTCCTCCACTAATCGTGCCATCTTTTTTAAGGGCTTTGATTTTGGCTTTGTCTAAACTCGATATTAGATTGCCTTCTTTATCTAAAACGCCCTGTGTGTCAGTTAAAAAGATGATTTTTTTCGCTTTTAAGGCTACTGCTATCTTGCTGGCTGCCAAATCAGCGTTGATGTTATAGCCTGGGTGGTTGACATCATCTCCTGCCGCTATTGGGGCAATGACGGGGATGAATTTTTCTCTCATGAGATTTTCAATCACACTTTTATCAATTTTGGTGATGTCACCTACGAGTCCATATTTTCCATCATCCATAGGCTTTGCACGCATAAAGTTTGCATCTTTACCTGTAATACCAATGGCTTTAGCACCATGGTGGTTTAAAAGTGTGGTGATTTCTTTGTTGATACTTCCACTAAGCACCATCTCTACGACTTCCATCACGGCATCATCAGTGACCCTTAGTCCATCAATAAAACTACTTTTTACTTCAAGTTTATCGAGTAGCGCATTGATTTTTTTACCGCCACCATGTACGATGATAGGTTTGATACCTACAAGGTAAAGCAAAACGATATCTTGGGCAAATTTATCTTTGAGTTCAGGATTGATTTGAGCAGCGCCACCATATTTGATGACAATGGTTTTTTTCTTAAACTGTTTGATATAGGGAAGCGCATCAAGTAGTATTTGTGCTTGTTGAATTTTTTCTTGCACTAGGTATCCTTTTGGTGGTAAAAAGTAGGATATTTTAGCGTTTAAGAGCTAAAAATGCGTTTATTTTTGATTTGACATCATCTGTTATATGTACTTCTAGCATGAGGATTGAGAGTGGAATATCGAAAGTTGCCATTTTTACGGCATCTTTTTGTGTTGTAAGGATGGAGGTGGCTTGGTGTTCATGTAAAAGGTCAAGAAGTTCTTTTTCTTGGTACATGTAATGGTCTCGAAAGGTGACTTTACCGATGATGTTTTGGGGTAGATAAGGTTCAAGCCTACTTGGTTTTGATATGGCAGTTACTAGAAGCATCCGTGATGTGGGGTTTAAAACTTCAACATGGCGCGTAAAATCAGTACCCTCTGTAACGATTAAATTCGCTTTAGCATATAAGCTTCTTTGTTCACGATACGGACCACTAGGAAGGCAAAAACTATTTTTTGGTTCAGGATTTGGTTTAACTAAGATATCGAATTTTTGAATAAAGCTTTTCGAAAAACCATCGTCTAAAAAGATGATTTTAGCACCTAGTTTTTTGGCATAGTAGATGGCTTCAAGTCTATCTTCACTGACAATGACTGTTGCGTTAGGTAATGACTTTGCATAGAGCATTGCTTCATCCCCACTTGCTCTTGCATCACACATCATAAGACCTTTTTGAGATACAAGGACCATACCATGCGAGCCCCGTCCATAGCCTCGAAGGATAATGGCAACCTCTTCATACTCTTTGGCGAGGGTAATGCAAAAAGGAGTTTTTCCATTACCTCCAATGGTAAGATTACCAATACTAATAATGGGGATTTTGAGCGTTATTTTCTTTTTTTCCCCACGATATCTTTTCCACTTTACCACGCAACAATATAGCGCACTCAAGGGAAGAAGAATATAAGGTAAAATCTTTTGAAAAAGAGTTTTTGGGTGAAAAAGATACTCTTCCACCCATATGACAAGTTTTGAATTGTTAAACACGATTTTTAGCAATCTCTTTAATCTGATCACAAATATAATGGACATCTTTATCACTCAGACTTGAGTAAATAGGTAAAGAAAGGATTTGTTGATAGTTACTAAGTGCTTTTGGGAAAGCATTGACTCTTAGGCTGTATTTTTGTTTGTAGTAGCTCAAAAGATGCATAGGAATGTAGTGTAGTGCAGTAAAAATTCCTCTTTCTTTGAGTTCTTTAGCAAAATTATCTCTATTTTTATCCACTTTGATAATATACTGAGAGTAAACATGATCTCTTAATTTAACAGGTGTGCTTACATGAGGGCAAGAAGCTAATTCTTTGTTATAGATATCAGCGATTTCCCTTCTTCTCTCGATAAAGCTCTCATTTTTTTCAAGCTGACCGATAGCAAAAGCGGCATTGAGTTCATTAAGGTCATATTTTAAACCGATATCGACAACATCATAAACATAGCCAAGATTACCAAACTTATCCCAGCCTTCGCTTACAATAGCATGATTTCGAAGCAACCTTGCTCTTTGGCTTAGGCTTTCATCTTTGGTTGTCATCATGCCTGCACTAGAGACTGAATTGTAAGATTGTGGGTTAAATCTAAAAACAGTAATATCAGCTTCCAGTGAGCCAATTTTTTTACCATTGAAAGTTCCACCAAGTGCGGTAGTCGCATCTTCAATGATTTTGATATCGTAGGCTTTAGCGAGGGCATAAATTCTTTGTAAATCACTAGGTTGCCCAGCCACATGACTGATAAATGCACCCTTGAGTTTTTTAGCTTTATTGGTTTTAAGAACATTTTCCAATTGGTCTACATCAATATTAAAATCATCCTTATTAATATCCACAAAAATAGGCTCTGCATCAAAATGTCTAATGACTTCAGCTACTGAGGGAAATGCGTTGACAGAGCAGATGATTTTATCGCCTCTTTTAAGGTCAAGTGCACACATGGCAAGATGCATAGCGGCTGTCCCATTAAAAGTTGAAATAGCGTCGCCACAACCAGTATATTTGATAAATTCTTTCTCAAGTATTTCAACTTTGTTGGCTTTTTCTAAATCCAACACTTCGTTAATCAGTGTTCGTTCCCTTTGGTCAATAAAAGGCTTGTAAAATGGTATCTCTTTCATGGTATTCCTTTATTTTGTGGCGCTAAGATCTGCGATGGTCGGTAGTTTACTTTTAAAGCTATTGTTTTTAATTCTCTCCATTATCATCGTAACAAGTGATGCATCAAAGCCTGCAGAGATAAGTTCTTCTGGAGTAAAGTTTTTTTCTACATGAGCGTAGAGAACTTTGTCGATTTGTGCATAAGTAAAACCAAATTCATCTTCATCGCTTTGTCCCTCCCATAAATCTGCTGAGGGAGCTTTTGTCAAAATGGATTCTGGTACGCCAAGATAAGCCGCAAACTCAAAAATTTCCGTTTTGTAAAGTTCTCCAATGGGATTAATAGCACAAGCAGTATCTCCAAAAATAGTTCCATAACCTAAGAGAATCTCCGTCTTATTGCTTGTTCCCAGCACCAGTGCATTTTCTCTTGCAGAAATGTCATACAAAACGGACATACGCATCCTTGCACTAAAATTTCCAATGCGAAGTTTTGAGGCATTTTTATCTTTAAAATAAGTGTCGACCAATGAACCTATGGAAATTTTCTCAGTCTGAATATTAAACTTCTCACATAAGGTTTGTGCATCTTCAAAACTGGCTTTATGTGAAGTAGAAGAGGGTAGCATCAATCCTAAAAAATTTTCTCCCAATGCCTTCTTCGCAAGCGTGGCAACCACTGCAGAGTCAATGCCTCCACTAATACCAAGTACAGCTTTAGAAAAACCTGCTTTTTGAACTTCTTCTTTTAAAAATTTGATTAAGAAAGATTCTATTAATGCATATTTACTCATAAGTTTTACCTTTTTTAAGCGATAATTTTAATTATACTAAAGTTAAAATTAATTCATTCTTTTAAGTTTGATTTGCTACTATTTTGGAAATAAGATAATAAAGAGTTGAAAATGCAAATTAAGCATAAAGCGTGTGGAAGTTACGGTACGAATTGTTATATTGTTTCTATTAATGATAAAGATATTATTATTGACCCTGGAATGGACGCTGTGAATTGGGTGAGTAAAAATGTGCATAATCCAATTGCTATTTTAAATACGCATGGACACTTTGACCATGTATGGAGTAATGCTGAGCTGTCTTTAAAGTTTAATATTCCCATCTATGCACCCAAAAATGATATCTTTATGCTCGAAAATGACCCTTTTTCTCAAGGCACACCTCAAAGTCATGCTAATTTTGTGGTTGATGGTGATGAAACATTGGATATTGATGGTATTGGCGTTAAATTTTTTCTTTTTCCAGGACATACACCAGGATGTAGTTGCATTTTGATTGGAGAGGCACTTTTTAGCGGAGATTTTATCTTTAAAAACTCTATTGGAAGATTTGATTTTCCCTATAGTGATGCAAAACAGATGCAACAAAGTTTAGAAAAATTTTTAAAAATAGAGGCCAATTGGGATATATATCCAGGGCATGGTGATAAAACTACGCTCAAGGAGGAGCAAAAAAATGTGCCTTATTGGTTTAATTATCTCTGAAAATCTTTAGGATTAAAGTTGGCTTGAAGGTCTCTTATGGTGGTTTTTAAGATATGATTTTCCAATAAAATGGCCTGAAAAATTCCTTCAAAAACTTTAATTTCATTGATTTTGCCAACAACTTTGATTTCTCTTTTTCGTGCTTCTTCAAATCTACCTTTAGCTTCAAATTCGATGATGTCACCTAGTTTTGCGGGTGCAAGAAATTTTGATCTACAACCAATCACCACAACATTCTCTTCATTGATAGAAGCAACGGCAGCATATTCTGCGGAGCCAAAAATAAATCCATTGTGAATAAGTCCAAAATCATCCACGGTCATCTCTTGGGTTGTTTGCAAGATGACTTTTGAAAAGCCTTTTTTAAGGTCTGTGAGATTTCCAACAAGCGAATTTTTGATTTTGGCATGGGTTAGGAGGTCGTCGTTTAAAAAAGCGTTTGCATCAATCGAATCTTCTTCATTGGTGGCAACATCATCTTCAAAATTTTCGTGTGTATCTAGGATATCACTGAGTGCTTCTGTTGCAAGATTCGATCTACTTTTAGCCATTAAAAAGTCCTTAATTTATTCTTTAGGCTCAAATCGACCAATTTATCGTTTTGCTTTAATGTAGACTCTTTGAGGTGCTCCATAACCTTCAATGGTAAGGTTTGGGTTATTTGGGTCTAGGAAATTTTCTAAACTTTCGCCTTGTATCCACGCGGTTTTGCGCTGTTCATTAGCATCTGTTTTTTTAATCTCAAGTATTTCAATATCTTTAAATTTTGCTCGCTCTAGCCAGTTTTTGAGGGCATTGATGGTGGGGACAAAGTAGACATTGGGTATTTTGGAGTAAGTTTTAGCAGGGCAGAGTGCAACAGGTTCATCGCCATCTATCATAAAAGTATCTAAGATAAGCTCTCCATTAGGATTGAGTCCATTGTAAAGAGCTTTGAGTGTCGCTACAGGGTCACTTCTATGGTATAAAACACCCAAACAAAAGAGCATATCGAACTTGTGTTCGTAAAAAGGAAGATGTTCAACGCCTAGAAGTTCATACACAATGTCGCTTTGAATAAAGTGGTTGATAAAGTCAAACTGTGTTTTATAAAGGGCTGATGGGTCAAAACCAACCAGTTTTTTGGGCTTTTGTGAGAGCATACGAAAGAGATAATAGCCATTATTGCAACCTATATCGCCAACGATCTTGCCCTCTAGGTTAAAATGAGGTTCTAAGAGGTTG
>JAQWCT010000110.1 GCA_028705785.1 Sulfurospirillaceae bacterium
CTTCACTCTTCTCTGTCTTATAGGCGTCCTCTAGTGCTTTATACGCATCTTTTGGCAAGTTTGTTGCACTGTATAGAATCATGTCTTTGACACTCTTGACGATCTCTTCGTATTTTATCTCTCGCATATGCAATCCTTTAGCTTATATTATTGATGGTTGTTTACATGTAACTAGTGATTGAGCGTTTCTAATGCTCTGTTGAAAGTCTCACTTGGTCGCATCGCTTTGGTTGTTAGTTTTTCGTCAGGTTTATAATATCCACCCATATCAACATGCTTACCTTGTGCATTTAAAAGCTCACTGGCAATTGTTGCTTCATTATCTTTTAAAACTTGCGCTAAATTTTGGAAAGTTTTTCGTAATTCCTTATCCTCTTCTTGCATTGCCAAAGCCTCTGCCCAGTACATAGCAAGATAAAAATGACTTCCTCTATTATCAAGCTCTCCTACTTTTGCAAGTGGTGATTTATTGTTATCCAAAAATTTACCTGTAGCTTGATCCAATGTTTTGGCTAAGACAGCTGCTTTACTATTGCCTAGCGTATTTGAAAGGTGTTCCAAAGAAGCGGTTAATGCCATAAATTCACCTAAAGAATCCCATCTTAAATGACCCTCTTCAACAAATTGTTGTACATGCTTAGGCGCAGATCCACCAGCTCCTGTTTCAAACAATCCTCCCCCGCTCATTAATGGAACAATGGAAAGCATTTTAGCACTCGTACCGACTTCTAAAATAGGGAAAAGATCCGTGAGATAATCACGAAGAACATTGCCTGTAACAGAAATAGTATCAAGTCCTTTGACAATACGCTCTAAAGAGACTTGTATCGCCTCATCAGGACTCATAATTTTAATATCCAACCCTGTTGTATCATGATCCTTAAGATAGCGCTCAACTTTTTGAATCATCTGTCTATCATGGGCTCTATTTTTATCAAGCCAAAAAATAGCAGGTGTATTGCTAAGACGAGATCTATTGACCGCAAGCTTTACCCAATCACGAATCGGTGCATCCTTAGCTTGACATGCACGATAAATATCACCTTTTTCAACACCATGTGCAACTAGTATTTTGCCCGCACTATCAACAATACGAACGATACCATCATGGGCACATTCAAATGTTTTATCGTGTGAACCATACTCTTCAGCTTTTTGTGCCATCAAACCAACATTAGGAACTGAACCCATCGTTTTAGGGTCAAGTGCGCCATTCTTTTTACAAAAATCAATCGTTTCTTGGTAGATAGTAGCGTAACAGCGATCAGGAATTAAGGCTTTGGTATCGTGTAAAGCACCATCACTGCCCCACATTTTGCCCGATTCTCTAATACATGCAGGCATGGAAGCATCAATAATCACATCACTGGATACATGTAAATTGGTAATACCTTTATCAGAATTAACCATCGCAAGTCTAGGTCTTTTTGCATAAGTGGCTTTGATGTCAGCCTCAATAGCCTCTTTTTGAGCTTGAGGAAGGGTGCTAATTTTTGCATACAAATCACCTAAGCCATTATTTGGGTTAATGCCTAATGTTTTAAATATAGCCTCATGCTTGGCAAAAACATCCTTAAAATAGACCTTAACAGCATGACCAAACATGATAGGATCACTCACTTTCATCATCGTAGCTTTGAGGTGTAAGGAGAGCAAAATATCGTTTTTCAAAGCATCATCAATTTGCGCTTCATAAAATGCCTCAAGTTTTTTAGCGCTGATGTAGGAAGCATCTATAATCTCATCTTTAAGAAGTGGTAACTTCTCTTTTAAAACAGTAATTGCACCATTTTTTTCTACTAATTCAATGCGAGCAGTCGTATTTTCCAACAAGGTTAAAGACTTTTCATTGCCATAAAAATCACCCTCAGTCATATACGCCACATGCGCTTTTGAATCAGCGCTCCATTTGCCCATCTTATGCGGATTTTTGCGTGCATATTCTTTAACGCAAAGTGGTGCTCTTCTATCTGAATTTCCCTCTCGCAGAACGGGGTTAACAGCGCTTCCCAAAACTTTGGCATAACGCGTTTTAATCTCTTTTTGTGCATCATTTGATGGCGTTTCTGGATAATCTGGGATAGAGTATCCTTTGTCTTGTAGCTCTTTAATGGCGGCTTGAAGTTGTGGTAAAGAAGCACTGACATTGGGTAGTTTAATAATATTGGCTTGCGGTTGATTGGCAAGATTTCCTAAATATGTCAAGTCATCGTTAACCTTTTGGTCTTCATTCAAGGCCTCTGGAAAATTAGCTAAAATTCTTCCACATAATGAAATATCGCGTATTTCCATCTCAATATTAGCGCTACATGTAAAGGCTTTGATGATTGGAAGAAGTGAGTATGTCGCAAGAGCGGGAGCCTCATCAACCTTGGTATAGATAATTTTACTTGTTTGATTTACCATATTTACTCCTTAAAATTTGACTCATTTGGCGTTATTCTACTCGTTTATTTATTAAAGTTTTGCAAATGCGTATCGTAGTTTTGGGAAAAAGTATGCTCTCCATTTTTAGTTCTTACAAAATAAAGAAAATTGGTATTTTTGGGAAAAATGGCTGCAAAAATGGCTTCTTTACTGACACTACATACTGGAAATGGTGGTAAACCTTTGTACATGTAAGTGTTATAAGGTGAAGTATCCTCTTTGATTCGCTGTGGCGTTATTTTGACATGAGAATACCTACCATAATTGAGTGTTCCATCCATTTGGAGTTTCATATCTTTTTTAAGTCTGTTGTAGATAACTGAGGAGACAAGAGGCATCTCTTCATTATTAGCAGCTTCTTTTTGGATGATGGAAGCGATAACGATGAACTTATGCCATTTGGCCTCATTAAACTCACCAAAGATTTTTTCAAAGACATCTTTATGATATTTTTTAGCATGTGCCAGTAAAAAATGAATAACACTTTTTTCTGAAATACCCACAGGAATATAATAGGTTTGAGGAACGATAAAGCCCTCAGGATAAGGTGTTGCAAGGGTATATTCTTGCATTAATTTATCATAAGAGAGGTCAAAATCAAGTGCAATTTGTGCTAATAAGAACTCTTTAGTTTCACCAGGAATATAGGCAACTGGCTTCAAAGCCGCTTTTGAGTGACTCAGTTTATATAGGAAATCTCCTCTTGTCAATACAGATTCATTAATACTCACCCAGCCAGACTGAGGTTTCCCGATAAGATAAAGGAGGTACTTGTCGCTCTTTTCGTAGAGGTCAAAATTTTTATCAACCATATATGCTATAATTTGGCTTATTGAGCCTTGAGGTACAAAAGCAACAGAGCTAGAAACCATCGGCCTACTCAAATGAAAGATAAGTGAATATATGATTATTAAAGCAACATCGCATACTATGAGAAATATTTGGATAGTGTTTCTGTTCATTATTATTGTCTTGCTCGTTTTTATTGGAACTCTAACGCAAGGTATTTCTTTTGATAATCTTTCGTTACCTAACATCAAAGTGAGCCAATTATATATTAAGTTAGATAAAAAGCTAATTGTCCATATCCAAGAGCTCAGTGTCAACAAAGAAACACAAACCGATACTTCACTTAAAGAAAGTGCTATTGTTATTAAAAATTTTCCACTTCTAAATCAATTTTTTAGTGAAATCACGATTGAAAAATTGACCTATGCTAATGAGGAGATAAAACTTCTTTTTCAAGATAATATTTTTTATTTAGATAGCAAAAATCTCAGCGTTAACCTCAAAATTACACCTATGGATAAACTCAAAATTGACATCGATATACAAGAAGCACATTTTAAAGATTTATCGCTTCGCCTCAATGGTAAGGCTAGCCTAAACTTTCAAAATGAACTCTATAATTTTGAAGGTGATTTTGAAACATTTGGCATAAAAGGTATTGCCCTCTTAGATATCAAAAATGACCTTTTAACCTATCATGTGCAAACAGAAAATTTTACCAATGTTGAATTGACGCATTTAATGGATTTCATCGCCACCAAAGTTGAGTTAGAGCCTTTAGCCAAAGATTGGATACATAAAAATATCGTTGCACAAAGTTATCAACTTCATTTTGTAGAAGGCAAACTCGATTTGCATAGTTTTGATTATTATCCACTCGAAATAAAAGGATCAGCTACGGCTAAGGATGCACTTGTTTCGTTTGAGCCAACTGTTCCACCTGCACATGTCGAAGAAATTGGAATGATATTTGAACATGACAAACTTATCTTTGATGTTAAAAATGCGAGTTATGAAAAAAAAGCTGTTCAAAAAGCAGATGTCTATCTTTATAATCTTCTGGGGAAAGGTACGGGTATCGTCGTGGACTTGGATGTTATCGCTAGATTAGATAAAGATATACATAAAATTTTACATGCTTTTAAGATAGAAGTTCCTATCACTCAAATCACTGGAGAAACCAAAGCTCAGGTTAGATTAGATATCAAATTTCTACCTTATGATATCAATGCAACAGGAAAATTTAGTACCCAAAAGAGCAATTTTAAACTGAATAATGTAGAAATGTACTCAAAAGAAGCCCTCATTTCTTTAGATAATTATCTTATTTATCTTGATAAAACCAATATGCGTTATAAAAATCTTTTTGATATTACAACGACTGGTTTATTTGATACAAAAAAACAAAACTATACAGGAAAAACGGATATTAACGCGCTTTCGTTAGATTTTAGTGGTGCTAAACTTTTAGAAACAAAAAATCTTAAAGAAGTTAATGCTACAATGAACATTGATGAGAACAAAACACACATAACAATACCAGAACTTGCAACAACGATAGAATTTGGAAGCAAAGACAACCTTTTTTCTTTTGAAAACCTCTCCAAAATCATCTCTTTATCTCCTTTTATGCAAGAAAACGGTCTATCGCAAGGTAAAGTTTCTGTTGCAACAGAGAATTTTGAAAAATTTGATGCAACTATTCTTGCACAAGGTATTTTGACACCATTACTGGTCGATAATGCTATCTTAAAAGATTTTGAAGTTAAACTCTCTACAGATACTACGACACTTGATGCACATACTGTCGATAATAAGATTTCACTCCATCTCGATAAAAATATTACTTTACATGTAAAAGATATCAATATCTCAATCCCTAAAGGAGATAATGCCATTGAGTCTCCCATCAAAATGACTATTTTTGGAGAAAATTCTTCTTTTATTGATTTAGAATCAAATAAAACAATATTGAGCGATAACTATACGCTAACGCTCTACCAAGATATCCTTAGACTGCATTCAAAATATAAAAAATCTTCCTTTACTTATGACAAAACGAAGAAAAATCTTTCGATTATAGGTACTTCCATGGATGCGACTTTTTCAAATTATATGCTGAGTAAAGACTACTTTAATAGTGGAGATTTTTCAGTACAACTCGATGGAAAAGACGATAAGCATCTCAAGGGTACTTTTATCATGCATCAAACTTCCATCCAAAAATTGAAATTTTTTGATAATCTGATGGCAACGATTAATGCAGTGCCCTCTTTAGTTGTCTTTAGTGATCCAAAATTTAACCAAGGTGGTTATTTTGTTAAAGATGGTTATATTGAATTTATCATGGATGGTGAGATCATCACTATTACAGAAATGAAATTAACGGGAAATAACGCAGATATTGTGGGTAGTGGCACGATTGATTTTAATACCAATGAGATTACCCTTAAGCTTCAAATTAGAACACTGAAAACATTTAGCAATATTATCGATTGGATTCCTATTGTAGGGGGACTAATATTGGGTGATGATAAAAGAATTTCAACGAATGTTGATGTCATAGGGGACATTGAAGATCCAAAGATTAAAACACATTTGGTGCTTGATACGCTTAAAAGTCCACTCAATATTATTCAAAGAGCACTCGAATTGCCTTTGGAAATGATTAAATAAAACTATCTAATAGTCTTAAAAGTTCTTGAATATCCCTAGCCTTCAAAGAAGCTGTTTCACTCGTTCCATATCCCCAAGACGCAAAGATAAATCGCACATCGGCTCTTTGAGCCGCCATTTCATCTTTGATGCTATCGCCCACCAAAATAGTTTTTACTTTAGTACTTGAAGATTCTCTCATAATCATCTCTATCATTTGTGGATGTGGCTTTGGCAACTCAACATTATTAGATCCTCGTACATGGGTGAAAAAATCCAATATCCCTAAATGCTCCAACATATGTGTTGCAAAAAAATCACTTGCATTTGTCGCAATGTTTAAAGTAGCCTTTTGATGTAAACTTTCGAGCATTTCTCTCACATAAGGATAAAGGGCAATACTCCTTGATGAAGAGGCTAAATAGTGATCTTTAAAGAGCGCTTTGTGCGCTCGGTCGTATTCTGCTGTATTATAAAAAATCTTAGCGAGATGCTGATCTGGCTGATTGATGTAATACTCTAAATCATTTTTCGTGATAGGTTCTAGTCCTATAGACGCTCTTACAAAATTGACACTTTGTGTCATCGCAGCACTCGAATCAATGAGTGTTCCATCCATATCAAAGATAATACAAGGCTTTTGATGCATCATTTATTCTTTAATTCTAAGCCCTAGCAGTAAAAGGTCTTTATCTAAGTCTCCAATATTGGCAATACCATTAAGATTGCCCCACTCTTTAAAACCAAGTTTTTTGAAAAGTTTTAAACTTGCAAGATTGTCTGCAAAGATAAGCGCTAAAAGGGTTTTGATATCATAGTCCAATGCCCGTTCAAGTGCTTCGCTCAAAAACTGTTGTCCTAGTTTTTTCCCTTGAAAATTTTTATCGATATAGATGTTGATTCGTGCACTGTAGCGATAAGCAAAAAGATTGGCATAAAAAGGCTGTAAACTTATCCATGCGATAATTCTACCATGATACTCTTTGACCAAAATGGGTCTTTGTTCATCATGTGAATAAAACCAATCCAATTTACTTTCGATAGTGACTGCTTTGCTATCTGCTGTGGCGATTCCATCCGCAATAGCTTCATTGTAAATCTTGATAATTTCTGGTAAATCCTCTACGGTGGCAACCCTTAATTCTTTAATCATGTTGTTTGTCCATTATTGAATATGTCTTAATTATACATAAGCCTAACTTAGATTATTCCATCTCTAAACGCATCAGCATCATCTCTTCACCATCGACAACAGAAACATCTGTACCTTTACATGTAGGACATGCAAATTCATTTTTACTCAGCGTTGATTGAGCATTACATGTATGACATTGAATCACCAAATCTTGCAAATGTACCACAAACTCCGCCCCGTCACAGATTGTTTGTTCTTTGAAAGTATTAAAAGCCGTTTCAAGCAAATAAGGCTCAACGCCACTCAGTTTGCCTATCTTGACTTCTACTCTGGTGATTTTTGTTGCCTCATTGGCTGTCGCATTTTTCTCACACATTTCTAACAACGCATTAACGATTGAAAATTCATGCATTAACAAATCCTTGGTAAAAGCTCACCTTTGGGTGGCTCTAAAAATCGTTTGGAATCCCATGGTGTAGTGAGAACCACTTTGCCTTTGTATTTTTCACTCACAACCCCAATGATAGAAGCCTTTTTGGTCTCTTCAAAGGTGTGTAAAATAGCCAGAACCTTCTCTTCTTCGCCTTTTTCAACACACAGCACCATCGTGCCCTCATTGGCAAATTCATAAGGCTCAAAGCCTAAAAGTTCACAGACACCTTTGACCTCAGATGCCACAGGAATCTTTGCTTCATCCACTTCGATACAAATACTAGAAGTCTCAGCCCATTCGTTTAAAACAGCGCTCAGTCCACCTCTTGTAGCATCCCTAAGTGCATTGATTTTAATACCCGCATGGATAAGCGCTTCAACAGGCTTCCAAAGCGATGCACAATCCGTTTTAAGCTCACTTTCTAGCTCTATCTCTTCTCTTTTTGCCAAGATACATGCACCATGATTTCCCACTTCGTTGGAAACCAAAATGACATTTCCCTCTTTGAGATGATGTGCCGAAATCCCCTCATAAACAATTTCACCAATCCCTGAAGTATTGATAAACAATCCATCAACGCCCCCTTTTGGGACTACTTTAGTATCACCAGCCACAATTTTTACGCCACTTTTAGTCATTTCATCTCGCATCGAGATAACGATTTGCTCCAAACTATCGTAAGCAAAGCCCTCTTCTATCATAAATGAACAGGTTAAGTAGCGAGGTTTTGCTCCCATCATCACAAGGTCATTCACTGTTCCAGCAATAGCGAGTTTTCCGATATTTCCACCATTGAAAAAGAGTGGTGTAACGGTAAATGAATCTGTGGTAAACGCTATCTTTTTGCTCTCCATCACGAGACTTGCAGCATCTTCCATGCGAAGTAAGATTTCATTGTCAAAGTGTTTGAAAAAAAGGTCTTTAATTAAGCTTTGGGTCTCTTCACCACCACCACCGTGTGAGAGAAGTATC
>JAQWCT010000111.1 GCA_028705785.1 Sulfurospirillaceae bacterium
AATGCTACCATCAATATTGGTATATACGGCCTTGTTAAAAGTAAAAAGTTTGGGACGCTTTTTGGGGAAATGTAACATAAGCTCAAAAGTTTCAGCCCCTTTACTTTTGAGCAAAACAATGTCATTTTCCCTTCTCTCTTGTGCCCACTCTTTTGGAAAAAAGTCAAAAGCACTCTTACCTATCATCTCCTCTTTACTCAAATCATATAAAGTCGCAAAAGCTTTGTTTCCACCCAAATATTCACCCTCAACATTACTATAATATATAGGATTTGGGATAGTATCAAGTAAGACTCTCATAAATTCAAGTTGATTTTTTAGTGCCATTTCACTATGTTTTCGTTTTCTGACATTTTGCATCAAAAAAACCACAATCATTAAAATTGCGCTTAAAATAGATATAAAAAGCCATACAACACTTTTATATTCTTCATAAAGAGAAAATGGCTTATTGATAATTTCATAGTGATTGAGCGTTGGGGGTATGTTTATTTTATAAGATTTAAGTTCATGATAGTCAAAAATATAACGATTAGGACTTTTATCGACAATCGGTATCGTATTGATTTTTTTCCCAGCAAATAATTGATCAACTATCTTACATGCAGCTTCTGCTTGAGAATTAGCACTCGTAAGAAATCCTCCCACAATGCCATAATCAAGATAAAAATCCCATAATCCATAAATCGGTACTTGACTGACTTGTCGAATTTGCTTCAAATTTTCTTTATAGGTAAAGAACTTTCCCGTTTTATCTTTGAAAAGTAAAACCCATAAAATAACACTATTTTTTCCAAGTGCTTTGGTTTTAGACTCAATTTCTTCCATATCCATACTATCGACATGTTCTATTTCAATACGATTGGCATATTTAGGAGCAACCACATCCATTTCTTTACGCATTGCATCACCGGTCACTGATCTTTCATTAATAATCAATATTTTGTCTAATTGTGGATGCAAGGAGAGAATAAGATCAATATTTTTTTCAATGTCCACATTTTCAACCACGCCACTTACTTGATTTATACCCTCAATCATTGAAGCGCTATAATTATTAATGCCTAAAAATACGATAGGAATGTTAAAAAAAAGTTCTTCATAATGTTCTTTGACAAATTCTAAGGCACTATTGTCTGCAACCATTACCACATCGAACTTATTGTTATTAAATCTTTCTTTATAATATTGATAAAATTTTTCAAGATACTCTTTTGTATCAATTCTTTTAGTATCCATAAAAACCGTTGATAAAAAAATATTTTCTTTGTCTAAAAAATTTTTTTCGATGACTCTAGACATATCATCACTCCATTTATAACCTTTATGGTAGGACTGAATCAGTAATATATCTTTTGTTCCCTTAGCCTCTAAAACAAAAAAGCTTAGACACGCTAGGAGTATCAAAAACTTTTTCATCGCTATTGTTACAACCTAAACAATAAAAAAACTTTTGGGATTTTTGATGATGGCACCATGTTCGGCAATTGCTTCATCAGCCATATTGTAGCGTTCGTTAAAGATAGTTTTATGAAATTGTACTTCGTCATTAATAATCTCAAAAACCATTGTTTCATAAACAAGTTTTTTTGAATCACCCTCAAAAAAAGAGTGCCTTACATGCATACTAATAGTAGAAATTAAAAATTCTCTCTCATCTATCTTAATAACATTTTTTAGTTCTAACTCGCGCATCAATATAATCCTTTAATGCAAATAAAAGTTGAAAAGATGATAACATAATTTAATGTTGTAGTTTATAAATTTTTTGATTTAAAAGTGAAAGAATTAAAGAAAAGATGGTGCGGTCGGGGGGATTTGAACCCCCACACCCGTAGGGCGCTACCACCTCAAGGTAGTGTGTCTACCGTTTCACCACGACCGCATATAAGAAAGAGAAAGAAGATGAGGTCTTAAAAAGACCTCAATTTATTATAAAAATGGATTTGCGTAAAGAGCGATCAAAGAGATAACAAGTGCATAAATAACTTGTGCTTCGATCATCGCAAGAGCGATAAACATTGTAGTCATTAGCTTTCCGCCAAGACCTGGGTTTCTAGCAGTACCCGCGATTGTTGCAGCTGCAGTATTTCCCATACCAACCGCTCCACCAAGAGCAGCAAGACCCAAACCAACACCAGCAGCAAGTACTGAGTAAGCTTTGATAGTTTCACCATCACCTGCAAATGCAAATGTTGCAAGAGCAGCAATTAGAAAAAGAACTTTTTTCATGAATTTCTCCCATGTTTTTTTCAAAGTCTGTTCGGATATAATCCCTACTTACCACTTTGTGAGTTGGGATTATATCAATCAAATTGTTAAAAAGCCATTAAATCTATTTTTCTAATCCCAACTCGATTTTATTGCCTGTTTGTTTAAGTATTTTAACGCGTACTTTTTGTTCAAGCTCTAAATAATCACCGACTTTTTCGACACGATGATCTGCAATTTTCGATACATGTAAAAGTCCGTCTATTCCACCGGGAAGTTCTACAAAAGCCCCAAAATCAACAATGCGTTTAACCACACCATCAACAATTTCATCTTGTACAAAAGTAGGCACTTCTTTGACTTCTTTGTGCCCACTTCCCCTACTATCTCTATCTCGACCTCCGCCACCATGTCCGCCTCTTCCGCCAAACGATGGTTTATTGACGATTCCGATGATATGCTCTTTTGCCGCTTCTACTTTACTTTTATTTTCACCCGCAATTTTGACTTCACCTTTTTCGCGGTCCAAATCGATAGAAACTTCAAATCTCTCTATAATTTCTCGAATTGTTTTACCCGCTTGTCCGATAATATCTACAATTTTAGAAGGATCAACGCTAAATAGTTCGAGTTTTGGAAGAATGGCATTGTTGACGACAATGCTTGAGCTTGCATCTTCCATAATTCTAAGAATATGCTCTCTTCCCTCTTTTGCTTGATAAAGTGCCTCTTTAAGAACATCTCGTGAAATACCACCTAACTTAATGTCCATCTGAAGAGCAGTCACACCATCTTTGGTTCCAGCCACTTTAAAATCCATATCGCCATCATGGTCTTCAAGTCCCATAATATCACTTAAGACAGCATGCTTGTCGCCTTCAAAAATAAGCCCCATAGCAATACCAGCTACAAGTTTTTCAACATTAACACCCGCTGATCTTAAAGCCAAGGCACCACCACAAATGGTAGCCATAGAAGAAGAACCATTGGATTCTAATATCTCAGAAACTAATCTAATCGTTTGTAGTCTATTAATATCAAGAACAGGTTCAAGTGCACGACGAGCAAGATTGCCATGTCCTAATTCTCTTCTTCCTGGAGGGCGAAGAGGAGAAGCTTCCCCTACGGAAAATCCTGGAAAGTTATAATTAACCATGAAAGTATCTGTTGCTACGCCCTTTTCAGTCAAAAGATCATACATTTGTGCATCTTTATCATTGCCTAGTGTAACAATTGCCAACGCTTGTGTTTGACCTCTTGTAAATAGACATGAACCATGCGCTAAAGGGAGAATATTGGTTTCAATAGAGATAGGACGAACTTCATTGAGGGCACGACCATCAGCACGAACTCTTTTTTCGATAATCATCTCACGGACAATTTTTTTCTTATAACTTTGAATCACGCTATCAACCAACGCTTTAGTCCAAGACTCAAGGGTAGCTATTTCATCTTTTAAAATTCTATCAACGATACGACTCAGTTCTGAAGCTCTCTCACTTTTTGCCATTTTATTGATTGCATCATAGACATCTTCTTTATAGAACTCATCGATATATGCAGCAATCGCATCACTCTCTAAATCTTGTTTATAATCAAGAATAGCATCTTCTTTTTTTAACCCAGAAAATACTTTTTCATATGCTGTCGTCGCTTCGGTAATGGCACTTTGTGCTTTATCAATCGCTTCTAAAATAGCCTCTTCGTCGAATTCATTTATGGATTGGGTAGAAATAAGGCTTTGAGCCAAAGTTGGGTCTAGCATCGGATCAATCGCCATTGCAGGAATACTTGAAGTCTCAAGTGATGGATTTGCACGCATCTCTATCATCAAAAGCTCTTCTTTTGTTCCAGCAACATAAAGGTCTAGCGTACTAGTTTTAAGCTCACTATTGCTTGGATTAACAACATACTTTCCATCGATATTACCTATACGAACACCTGCAACGACCTTGTTGACAGGAATGTCGGATAGATATAACGCAGCACTTGCTGCATTGAGCGCTGCAACTTGAAGATCAACGCTTGGATCACAACTAAGGACAAAAACAACGATTTGTGTAGGATAAGCATAACCTTTAGGGAAAAGTGGTCTTAAGCTTCTATCTATTACGCGTGCCGTCAAAGTCTCAAAATCACCCGGTTTTGTCTCTCTTTTGATATATCCACCAGGAATTTTACCAACGGCATAACTTTTTTCGATATATTGAACAGTAAGAGGAACAAAATTTTCTGCTACTTGATTGTCATCTCTAGATACGGTTGCTAAAATAACAGTATTTTTAATTTTGAGCATGACTGCTCCAGCTGCTTGTTTAGCAACCTTACCGATGTCGTAAATCTCTTCTTGGTTGTTAACGCTTATTTTGTATTCCACTCTTTTTCTCCTCTTTTATGGTTATCTTGTATTAGGTCTTTTAAAATCTAAATCTATTAGCATGTAACTCTTGCGGAAACTGATGATTCATTTCCTCTTCACTAAAAGTAAACTTGAACTCTTCCATATATGTTTTGATGATAGCATAAGCTTCATTGATTTTTGCCATCTCCTCAGTACTTCCTCCACAATCAGGATGCATCTTCACGGCTAAAAAATGATAATGCTCCTTTAACTCAGATATTGTTATCAAACAAGGTAAGCAGAGAATTTCAAGAGAATTTTTAATAGCTTCACTTTTTTTCATTGCTTTAGAGTTTTTGCTCTTTTTGCGTAGAAAAATCTTGACTTACACTTCCTATTGGATAAAAGTTAAACTGTAACAAAAAGCCTTTTCTATTCACTGAGTCTATACTAGAACTGGTAAGGCGAGGTAACTTAATATCACGATACATTAATGAATAATCCCAGCATTTTTTAGTGTGTTTATAACCCAAACTCCATGATTTTACAATTTCATCGTTGAGATCATAATCAGCAGAAGCAAAAATATTATACCCACCAAAATACTTCGTATCAGCATACAAAGTCACATAACTATAATCTTTTTTATCCAAGCTTTCCTCATAAGTGCTATCTTCGTAGGTATATCTCAATGATGTGGCATAAACATCATCTTTATAATTAACGGAAACTTGGTTTCTTGAGAATGTATCAAATTCATGAGAATAATTAACAGCATTCCCCACAAAAAAGTTCTCATTTACATGGTATTTGATATCGTTCTCCAAGTCACCATATTTATAACGATCATTACCATAATAATAAACTTGTCTTAATTTATGACTCAGTTTTTTTTCACCATCTGTGGTATAGAAAAACTCTTTGAGATTAAGTACAGTGCTTTTTTCTATAGTATCAAGAGGAATAAAGTCTTGCATATAACCATCTTTGGTTTCTGCACTCGGAATGACATGGTCAAGTCCCACATACATCGTATGTAAGAAATTACTATACGGTTTTGCAAGATCTGTATACATCGAAAATTTGTGATAATTTCTAAAATACTGTCCGTATCCACCATTAGAATCTTCGCTGCCATAGGAAGCATGTGTCATGTAAACATTCTCAGAGACACTTACATGTAAGTAATCTTCAAGCATAGAAAAATATAATGTTAGAGGAGCATTAAACTCATTTTGAAAAGCGGTTATACCCTCATTTCTTTCATAATTTTTAGCTTTATAATCTACAGAGTAGAGAAGATTATCAAACAATAAACTATTAGAAAATCGGTGATAATGTAAAGTTGGAAGCTCTTGCAAAGTATCTGCATTCGAGATTTTAGAAGTATCAATGTAATACTTTGCGTACAATCCAAAATAGTCCAAATCTCTCTTAGCATAATAATTAACGCGTGAAGTTGCCAATTTATCATAGGCTTTACATCATGTCCTAATGTATTGTAATAATCTATGTCGTTAAGATAGTGTAAATCCACCCACAGGCCATCTTCTAGGTTACTATATTGTGAGCTTAAAAGTGAGCTTCGATCATACATGAGTTTAAAACCATAGTGGCTGTCATTTCGTAAACTTTTCTCTTGCGCATAATCTGAATGTTCACTGAAAAAACCAGTACTAACCTCACCTTTAGAATACATAGAATCAACAAATCTAAAAGTTGAATGGATACCCTCACCTCTCCCCGTTCGCATCTGTGGGTCAAGTTCTAAATCCCAATCTTTTTCAGGGGCAAAGTAAATAGGCTGTTTGTAATACAATCCCTCAGAACTTCCAAATCCAATCTCTGGCTTTAGTAAGCCTGTTCTTCTTGTTTGATCTGTAGAAAAAGAAAAATAAGGGAGATAAAAGAGGGGGATATCATCTGCATAAAAAACTGGATTATAAAGATGTAACCATTTATTTTCTTTATCAAACTCTCCCGAACTAAAAGCTATCTTCCAATCAGGGTCTTGTGCATTACAACTAGAAACAATCGATTTTCGAGTAATGTAGGTTTGTGGGTCAATAATGGCATTTTCACACTTTAGCCAAACATTAGAAGTTTCATCAAAGAAAAAAAGTGGAGATGATTCACCCTTATCTGTTTTGAGGTTTAACTTGGTATGCCCACTTCGTGAGGCATAGTCAAGACCTTCTAATATCGTAATATTACCAATGAGTTCTACATCACTGGTTTCATAATCATAATAAGCTTCATCTGCTGTAATAAGATATTTTGGACTATATAAGACCACATTCCCAACGGCATGAACCAAGTTCCCCTCTTTGGTAACACTTTGTGCTAAGACCTCAACATCTTGTGCCTTCTCGTTAGCGACAAGACTTCCAAGAAGAAGAAAAATTAAGAAAACAACTCTACCGAGCGTTGACGACCAATGTGTTGGCATCTTTATCATGCCATGTCTCTCTTTTGGGGTTTAATACGGCCCATAAAAATCCTAAATAAAACAGTGATTCACTGATAATCCTAAATGAAGCTATACTTAAAGATAAGAAAAATGTCGGATTTTCCAAATCTACTGTAGAAATAACCCTTATTTTTAAAAATATTCGTCCAATGGTTGCGCCATACATCCATACAAAAAAAGTTTGATAGGTAATTTTGAGTAACACAATATACATAAAAAGGTCATTGACAATATTAATCGTCTCTTCAGTACTAATATTCTCAGGCAATTGATCTAAGTAAATCAAAGCAAATAACACAGAAACCAGTATTTCATCCACAAAATAAGCTAATGCTCTTTTTTGCAAAGGAGCAAGTGTAATATTTTCAGTCTCAAACTTGTCGATTAACTCTTCGTTAGTCATGTGCTAATGCCTGATAAGCGATATCTTGTCTAAAGTGTTTCCCTGCAAAATGTACTTGTCCACAAAGCATATATGCTCTATCTCTTGCCTCTTTAATGCTCTCGCCCACACCAACACAAAGTAAAACGCGTCCACCTGTTGCATAAAGTTTATCATCTTCAAGCGTAACCCCTGCATAGGAAATATGCGTATGTTCTAAGCCTTCAAGAGCATTTTTATCGACGATAATTTCAGAGGGTTTAGAATTGCCATAAGGATAATTTTCACTTGCCATGACCACAGCAACGGCATATTGGTTATAAAATTCTATTGTTTGATTTTTAAGATTACATGTAGAGGCATTATACAAAAGTTCACACAAAGGTGTTTTCAAAAGTGGCATCAAAATCTCACACTCAGGATCGCCAAAACGGACATTGTATTCAAGCACTATTGGCTCATTTTTGACTATCATCAAGCCGATAAAAAGCACACCCTCAAATGGGGCATTTTCCTTTTTCATTCCCTCAAGTGTAGGGCGAATGACGCGTTCTTCCACTTTAAAATAAAGCGTATCATCAATCAGTGGGGTTGGTGCATAAGCTCCCATACCTCCCGTATTAGGACCTTCATCATTATCAAGAAGTCTTTTATGGTCTTGGGCTGCTGGTAAAACTTTGTAGTCTTGTCCATCACAAATCACAAAGAGTGAAAGTTCATAACCATCTAAAAATTCTTCAACGACAACGCTAGTACCCGCATCGCCAAAGCTTTTGCCACTGAGCATATCTTGAACTGCACTTCTAGCTTCTTCTTTGCTTTGCGCGATAATCACACCCTTACCTGCACACAGTCCATCTGCTTTGACCACGATAGGAAGACCTAGTGTGTCGATAAAATCACTTGCTTTTTGGTATTCGTTGGTTTCGATATATCTCGCAGTTGGAATGTTATAACGGGAGAGAAAGTTTTTCATAAAAACTTTTGAGCC
>JAQWCT010000112.1 GCA_028705785.1 Sulfurospirillaceae bacterium
ATCAAGAAATTATTGATAATATAGGGGTAAGTAAACCGACTGTTGTTCATATGTTCCAACAGCTTATCAAAGTAGGTATTTTTGAAAAAGTGAAAAATAAAATGTATCGTTTTAGAAATACAAAGTTGATAGGAGAATAAAGTGAAGAAAATTATTGTGTTGATGTTGGTAGGATTTTTAAGCCTTGTTGGGGCTACAGAAGTTGTTTTTGAAACAACGCAGGGAAAAATTGTTTTTGCACTCAAACCTGAGGTAGCGCCAAAAGCGTGTGAAAATTTTATAGGATTGGTGCAAAAAGGCTACTATGATGGTGTCTCGTTTCACAGAGTTATTAAAGGTTTTATGATTCAAGGTGGCGATCCTAGTGGAACAGGTCGTGGCGGGCAATCCGTCTTTGGGAAATCTTTTAACGATGAGTTCAAGCCCAATGTCACTTTTGATAAAGCAGGTCTTTTGGCGATGGCAAATGCAGGACCCAATACCAATGGAAGCCAGTTTTTTATCACTACAGTACCAACACCACATCTCAATGGACATCACACGATTTTTGGTGAAGTCATTGATGGCATGAAAGTAGTGCGCCTAATCGAAAACACTGAAGTAGATATGAGAAGTAAGCCACAAAAAGAACAATTAATTATCAAAGCATATTTAAAATAATTTCAGATAAAATAGCCGTAAGTGAAAATTTGAGGAGACAAAATGAAAAAAATCGAAGCAATTATTAAACCTTTTAAACTCGAAGAAGTCAAAGATGCACTGGCTAGTATCGAAGTTACAGGTATGACAGTCAATGAAGTTAAAGGTTATGGACGACAACAAGGTCACTCAGAACTTTATAGAGGCGCGGAGTATGTAGTCGATTTTTTACCAAAAATCAAACTTGAAGTTGTTGTTGCTGATGAAAATGTAGACAAGGTGGTAACAACCATCGTTGAAGCTGCAAAGACTGGTAAAATAGGCGATGGAAAGATTTTTGTCACCAATGTTGAGAAGATTGTTCGTATTAGAACAGGTGAAGAAAACGAAGACGCTATCTAAACTTTAAGTTTAGTGATTATTTTTTAATCACTAAACTCCCCTCCATTTTTGTACAATAATCCATTATTTTTTTAACAAAGGTTACATGTAATGGAAACTGCTCAAATACAATACATCATAGACACCTTCTTTCTTATCTTCGCCTCAGTTTTAATCATCCTTATGGTTCCCGGATTTGCGATGCTCGAAGCAGGGCTTGTGCGAACAAAAAATGTCGTCGCCGTGCTTACGGGCAATGTGATGCTTTATGCTATCACCTCTTTTGTCTTTTTGTTATGGGGCTACAATGTTATGTTTGGGGGAAACGGTTTTTTCCTCAGCGGTGTTGTTACGGAGGGTTATAGTCCTTATGCCTATTTTTTCTTTCAAATGGCATTTGTGGGTAAAACTGTTTCGATTATGAGTGGTGGCGTGAGCGAGCGGATTCGCATTGTGCCTTTTATGATTTTTGCTGTTTTGATGAGCGGATTTATCTATCCAGCCGTGGGCAATGCCATTTGGGGTGGTGGATTTTTAAAAGATGTTCATGACCTTGCTGGTTGTACGGTTATCCATTCCGTTGGTGGTTGGGCGCTGTTAGCAGGTATTTTAGTCCTTGGTGCAAGAAGAGGAAAATACGCCAAAGATGGTCATGTTCGCCCCATCCCTGCTTCAAATATCCCTTTAGTGACATTGGGTGCATTGTTGTTATGGATAGGCTGGTTTGGCTTTAATGGCGGTAGCAATTTTCACATTTCTACGCAAGAAAGTGCTGACCTTGTTGGACTCATCATCGTGAACACTAACACAGCAGGACTTGCAGGTGCGATTGCCGCAGCATTTATCGTCTACTTTCAATACAAAAAACTTGATATTACGATGATTTTAAATGGTGCGTTGGGTGGACTTGTCGCCATTACGGCGAGTGCTGATGTCGTTGGATTGTGGGAGCCCATCATCATCGGAGCTATCGGTGGCGCATTGGTTGTATTTGCCATTCCCGTGTTCGACAAACTTCAAATCGATGACCCCGTCGGAGCACTTTCTGTGCATTTGGTTAATGGCATTTGGGGAACGATTGCCGTGGCATTGTTCGCAGATTTTTCACTCCTTACCCAACTTAAAGGCATCGCACTCACAGGGCTTTTCACATTCCCAGTATCGTACATCGCTTTTGTTATTATCAAAAAAGCCGTAGGTCTTAGAAGTGACGAAGAACACGAATATGTCGGACTCGACCTCGAAGAATGCGGACTTGAGGGCTACCCTGAATTTGTGAAATCAAAAGTATAAAAATAGCTTTACATGTAAGGTTAAAAGCCTTACATGTAAAGATTTCTTCTTGCTTTGCTATAATATGTTTTAATACTATTATTAAGGCAAAGGGATATGCACGGCTACACACCTCCTTATAAAATATCATCAAAAATCGTCACTCTCTTAGGCAAAATATGTGAGATAGTAGGTCAAATTGAGATAATCGAAACTCGTAGCATTCCTCTTAAACTTCGTCGTAAAAACCTCATTAAAACAATTACAGGAACACTTGAGATAGAAGGTAATACGCTCGGTGAAGAAAAAGTAACGGCTATTTTAGAGGGAAATAGAGTGTTAGGAAGTGTTAAAGAGATAGCTGAGGTGCATGGTGCTATTAAGGTTTACGAAGATTTGAGTCAATGGCATTTTGATAAAGAAACAGATTTGCTCAAGGCTCACAGCATTTTAATGAGCGATATTTTAAAAGATGTTGGCGTTTATCGTCATGCTCAAGTAGGCATTCGTGGCAAAGATGGCGTAACACATATCGCACCGCCAAGTGATAGAGTACCTTCTTTAATGTGTGATTTATTTGAATGGTTAAAAACCACTGAAGAACATCCTCTTATTGCTAGCTCTGTTTTTCATTATGAGTTTGAGTTTATTCATCCTTTTAGTGATGGAAATGGTCGCATGGGCAGACTTTGGCAAAGTGTCATCTTGCACCAATGGAAAAAGTTTTTTGCATTTATTCCGATTGAAAATGTTATTAGAAGTCGACAACAAGAGTATTATAAGGCACTTGAGCAAAGTGGGCAAGAAGGTGAGAGTACATTTTTTGTTGAGTTTATGTTAGAAACAATTTTGATGGCATGTTTAGATATTGAGAAAAGTAGCCAAAAAAGTAGCCAAAAAAGTAACCAAAAAATATTAGAACTCATCGCCACTAATCCTAAAATAACCATCACTGGGCTTATGCAAGAACTCAACTTAAGCGAGTCAGGCATCAAAAAAATCATCGCAAAATTAAAAATAGAAAACAAACTCAAACGCACTGGAAGCCTTAAAGGTGGAGAGTGGAAGGTCATTGAATGAAGCATAGTATCCAAACTCCACGAGATTTTATCAATCCTCTTCTTTCAAAACGAAGTGTCATTCAAAGCGATATTGAAAAGTTCCAAATCAGCCTTGAAAAACTCTTACATGTAAACATTATCGAGAGTGAAGAACACCAAAAAAACGAGGTTCGAGATTTTTTAGTAGACTCTTTTGGTTATACCATCAACACCAAAGGAAAAATCGACTGGGCTATCTTCAAAGATGGCAAAGTAGAAGTGCTCATAGAAGCAAAAAGGCTTGACAACAACAGCGAGATGATAACGCCTAGTGAGCTTAATCGCAAAGCCTTGCACGAAGCCGTGCTTTACTTTATGCAAGAGCGAGACGAGGGCAATAACACTCTCAAGCACATCATCATATTGACTGCCTTTAAGTGGTTTATCTTTGATGCGAAAGAGTTTGATAGACTTTTTTGGAACAATAGACAGATTAAAAAGATTTATACCAACTTTAAAAGTCCCTCACTTTTAGGCGATAAAACCAAAGATTTTTATGAAGCAATCAGTAAAGAGTTACCAAACCTCAAAGCCAATTTAGTCGATGATGAAATGTTGCCATGTGCCCATTTTGACCTTTCCAAAAAGCTAAGTTCTAAAGAGCTTATCGCTATCTACAAACTTCTAAGCCCCGATTCACTGCTCAAAGCTTTTAACCCAAATGATGCTAACACGCTAAACCGTGAGTTTTACAGTGAGCTTTTGTATATCTTAGGACTTGAAGAAGTCAAAGAGGGTGGTAAAAAGCTTATCGGTAGGGCACAAAGCCCACAACTTGGCTCGTTGTATGAAAACATCGCAGGCAAACTCACGCAGTATGGAAAGCCTAACGATTTTGAGTCTATTTTGAAGTTGATGATTATCTGGATAAACCGTATTTTGTTTTTAAAACTACTCGAATCCCAAATCGTCAAATGGAATGCCAATCCTACCTTTCGATTTTTAAATGCGACAAAGATAGATGATTTTGATAAGCTAGAAATGTTGTTTTTTGAAGTTTTAGCCAAAAGACCGATGGATAGAAATCACCGAGAATTTGACTACATTCCTTATCTTAATAGCTCACTTTTTGAACTCCACGAGATGGAAGAAAAAAGTCTCAAAATCTCCAATCTCGCCGATGATGCAAACATTGCGTATTACACTAAAACCGTTATCAAAGATGAAAAGTCCACCAAAAAAACAGGGCAAGTTTGTACCCTACACTATCTTTTTGAGTTTTTAGATGCCTATGATTTTAGCTCTGAAGGTAGCGAAGAGGTCGTAAGCGATAACAAAACCCTTATCAACGCTTCAGTTTTAGGACTTATCTTTGAAAAACTCAATGGCTACAAAGATGGCAGTTTTTACACGCCTAGTTTCATCACGATGTACATGGCAAAAGAGTCATTGACTAAAGCTGTTTTGGCAAAATTCCTTACATGTAAAGGTTGGAACTGTCAAAATTTAACTGAATTACACAACAAGATAGAAAACATCAAAGAAGCCAACGACATCATCAACTCTCTTACACTGTGTGACCCAGCGGTGGGAAGTGGGCACTTTTTGGTTTCGGCACTCAATGAAATCTTGAGCATCAAAGCCACGCTTGGCATTTTGTGCGATGCGGAGGGGAAAAAGCTCAAAGGGTATCGTATAGAACTTGCCAATGATGAGCTTATCATCAAAGATGACGAGGGTGAGATATTTGAGTATCAAAGAGCTAGTAGTGAGAAAACAAGGGTGCAAAAAGCACTTTTCAAAGAGAAACAACGCATCATCGAAAACTCGCTTTTTGGCGTAGACATCAACCAAAATTCGGTTAATATCTGCCGTCTACGACTGTGGATAGAACTTTTGAAAAATGCTTACTACAAAGAAGATGGCACGCTCGATACACTGCCAAATATCGACATCAACATCAAGTGTGGTAACTCACTTATCAGCCGATTTGACCTCAAAGACGAGCTCAAAATCAAAAATATCAAACACGAAATCGAAAACTACAAACAAAAAGTGAGTGACTACAAAGAAAATCTAGGCACCAAAAAAGAAGTCATGGAGTCCATCAATGCTTTAAAAGCCAAGTTCAATCTTTCGTTAAAAGCCGAATGGAAAGTGCAAAAAGCTCTTGAACTGAAACTCAAAGAGTATGTCACAGACTTTGGTCATGTAGGCTTAAGCGATATGCTCATCTTAACCGCATTTAGAAATCAATACGGTCAAATCAAAAGCCTATTTGGTGATGAGGTCGATGAGAAAAAACGCCTCAAACTGTTAGGTGAAGTCCAAAAAGGTGAAGCCCAAATCGACGAAATCGAAAAAGGGAAAATCTACGAAAATGCTTTTGAATGGCGTTTTGAGTTTCCTGAAGTGTTGGACGACAAGGGCGATTTTGTAGGGTTTGATATGGTCATTGGC
This sequence comes from Sulfurospirillaceae bacterium, assembly GCA_028705785.1. Classification (GTDB taxonomy): domain Bacteria; phylum Campylobacterota; class Campylobacteria; order Campylobacterales; family Sulfurospirillaceae; genus Sulfurospirillum. Next base: position 5,793 of record JAQWCT010000112.1, read on the forward strand.
AATCCGCCGTATTTTAATATAGACTCCTTTGGTGGTGGCTCTGCTATGCTTAAATACTTACCTCAAGCCTATCCGCAAATCTACATGGATAAAAGTGATATTTTGTTTTATTTCATAGCAAAAGCAACGCAAATTTCAAAAGGACAAACTGCTTTTATTATCTCGAATGCTATGCTTTTTTCAGACAAAGCACAAAAGCTTCGCAACCATATTTTAGAAAACAATCCTATTCATAAAATCATCAATTTTGAAAAATATCAAGTTTTTGATGAAGCCAGCATTACAGCAATGATGCTCTTTTTAGAGAAGTCTCCCTCTTTACATGTAAAGGTTCAAAATTATACGCAAACGCAGTATGAAAAAAATTGGTTAGTAGATGAATTGGATAAAAAAGAAGCCTATTTTAATGTGATGTTAGAACCCAATAGTGTTTTTGCCTTAGTGGATGAAAGCATTGCTATGCTCAATCGAAAGATAGACAACGACTATCCAAAATTGGGAGATGTGTTAAAAGTTGGAAAAGGAATGGAAACAGCTGCCAATGAAGTTTTTAGTTTCGATGAGATGCCTTTAGAATTTGAGGGCGAGTATCTTAAAAAACGAATGAGTGGTGAAATCATCGAAAAATACACACACAAAGAAGCCTTAGAATATCTGCTTTATTTTGAGGATGCAAAATCGTATGAAGATTTATCAGAGCCTTTACAAGAGTACTTGCAAAGCCATCGCACAAAACTTGAAGAAAGAGCTACTGTTAAAAATGAAGGTCGAGCATGGTGGAGATATAGTCGTCCAATGCACAAAGAGTTTTATTATTTGCCTAAAATTTGGTGTTCCTATCGTGCCAAAGAAAATACCTTTTGTTTGGATGAAAGTAGTGAATACATAGGGTTTACAAATACAACCGTTATTTTTGCAACACACACAACGCTTGCATTAAAATATGTTTTAGCACTTCTTAATTCTAAAGTGTTGAATTTTCGCTATAAGTCCATTGGAAAACAAACAGGAAGCGGTGTTTTTGAGTACTTTGAAAATCAAATTTCAAAATTACCTATCCCAAATATCAGTGCTGAAGACCAACAACCTTTTATCACTTTAGTCGATAAAATCCTTACATGTAAAGCTTCAAACCCCAAAGCTGACACCTCAGAACTTGAAAAAGAGATAGACACATTGGTCTATGCGTTGTATGGGTTAAATGAAGCAGAAGTCGCCATCGTGGAGGGTCGATAAGCATTGCAAATTGAAATGTTTTGAAGCTGTTTTGGGTAAATGCGTTACCTTACATGTAAAGCTCAAACCGCTCGTTTTGTTTTAATAGAGCATCAAAAAGTTTTTGGGCTTCTTTTAAAATCTTTTCATTTTGATTTTCTACTTTTTCGAGGACTTTATCGATGGTTTTAAGGGTCTCATCGTTTAGGTAACTTTTCGTGTTGTTGTCTTTTGGCTTTGGAAGATAACTGTTGATATCAAATGCGCTATTGATAATGTCAGAATTTTTAGGCTCACTCTCCGCCACATTTTTAAGATAATCTTCCATCATAGGTTGTATGAGTTTCATGGCTTCTTCTATCTCTTTTTTATCTTGTTCGTCTATGCCATTGCCCTCATAACGAAAGTTGTAGCCATATGAATGGGAGAGGGAAAGTGTTGTGGTCTCTGTGGTGTCATTTTTTTGGTGTGAGAATTCAGCCGCGCGTTCATCGTACATTTTAAGATCTATGGTATCGCCACTGCTTGTTTTCATCGAAAAATTAAAATCATTGTAGCTGTAATTGCTTGCACTAATACTTTGCATGGATGACTCCTTTTAGCCAAAATCGACTAAAAGGAAGTTTTTTTAACGGTCAAATCCACTTTTTAAAATGGGGTAAACTCACCCCATCGGATATAAAATCTCTTTTTGAACGCTCTCGCATTCGCTTAATATCTCAGGTGTGAGTTTGACTTCAAACGCTTTAAAGCTCTCTTCAAGTTGTGAGGCATAGCGCGCGCCGATGATGGTGGAGGCAACAAAATCAAAGTGCATACTCCATGCAACGGCGAGGGTGACAGGGCTCATGCCGTATTTTTTGGCGATTTCCATGTATTGAGCAGTTGCGCTAATCGTTTTGTCATTTACGAAGCGTTTGTACATTGCTTTTTGCCTTGGCTCACCTGCGTTGAGGTACTCGCCAAATCTTGTTTTTGGGTCGATGAAGGATTGGTTGTATTTGCCACTCAGCATTCCGCCACCGATAGGCGAATAGGGTAGCAATGAAACGCTTTCTTTTTTGCAGACATTGGATAGCTCGTCTAAAAAGCGAGGATTGAGAAGCGAGAAGTTGTTTTGGATGGATTCAAACCGTGCTAATTTTTCATAGTGTGCGATAGTGTTTGATTTGGTCAGTCCATAGGCGGTATCGTTTGAAGTGCCGAGATAACGAACTTTTCCCTCTTTAACCAGTCTATCGAGCGCTTTTTGGGATTCGTCTTTGGGGATAAGTTCATCTGGCCAGTGAACTTGGTATAGGTCAAGATAGTCCGTTCCGAGTCTTTTTAAACTCCCCTCAATGGCTTTTTGGATGTGAAAGC
>JAQWCT010000113.1 GCA_028705785.1 Sulfurospirillaceae bacterium
TTTTTATAAATAGATACATCGCAGCATCTCTTTCAACTTTGTTGATGTTTGTTCTCTTTTTTGGACCTATCGTCTACACAATTACCTCTGTTGGTGGACTTGTCAACAATTTTGATCCTCAAATGATCGAAAAAGTACAAACCTATCTCAAGGCTATAGATTATACTTTACCGCCTTCTCTTGCTTTTTTACAACCACCATTAACGGACTTTATCGAGCACCTCAACATCGCCGAAATCTCCAAATCAACACTTACTTATCTAGGCTTCCTAGGTAAAAATAGCGCTGGATTTTTAAAAGACATGTTGCTTATTATCGTCTTTTTCTTCTTTGCATCGCTCAATGGCAAAGACCTTGTGGACTACACAAGAAGCGTTATGCCTATTGATGATAAAGAAATCAATCTCGTTTTTTCAGAAGTCGCCAATGTCATGAGCGTTGTGTTTTACTCCATCCTTATCAGTGCTATCTTTCAAGGGTCTCTTTTTTCTCTTATTGGAATTTATTATGGCTATGACGGTTTGCTTTTGGGTATTTTCTATGGCTTTGCTTCACTTATCCCTGTTATCGGTGGTGCATTGATGTGGATACCACTGTGCTCTTATGAAATTGCGTATGGCAATACAACCTCAGCCATTATCATTGCAGTCTATTCGATAGTCGTTATTTCAATTATCGCAGATACTTTTATCAAACCACTCATCATCAAATACATCAACCATAAACTGGTCAAAACACCCACCAATGTCAATGAATTACTGATATTTTTTGCTATCTTTGCAGGACTTACCACATTTGGTTTTTGGGGAATGATACTCGGACCTGCCATCACTACACTCTTTATTTCGCTGCTTAAACTCTATAAACTTTTAAAAGAAAAGCGTTACATGTAAAGATAAATGGGGATAAAAAAGTTAAAACTTTAGGACTATCCCCTTTCTTCTTTCTACTCACTCTTTAAACCTCACGGAATAGTTCTTGTATAAGACCTCTTAGTCAAATACAAAGGATACATCATGTCAATATTGCAGTATATCAAAGAGAATGATTTAGCGTGGCAGCCGTCATTTAATGGGGATTTAGGAAATGGGTTGATTGGTTATAGAGGTGCTTTGATTGTTGAAGAGGGTAAGCAACTTTCACCTGATAGAAAACTTCCTCCAAAAATCCAAGCAAAACAAGTTTTACTGGTTGCTGATGATTCAAAAATGACATTTTTTGCATCTGAATTAGAGAGTATTTTACATTTTGAAGCTTTTTTCGATAAATATAAAGCCTATTTTGCACCTGAAACATTGGTGATATTGTATGTGACAGATTTGGATAAAAATGGTACATTTACCTACGATGGTGTTACGATAAATGCTTACTCTTTGGATGAAAGCTCTGTTTGGAATGAACTTTTGGATTTATCAGGATTAGACAAAGGTGAGTTGAAAAAACTTGACAACAAAAAGAAGATAGAAGTCCTTTATGAGGGGCTTTTGAGTGCAGATTGTGGTGCAAAATCAATGAACTTTGAAGAGATCTTGAGTCACAAGGGTGAAAGTTCTAAAAAAATTATGGGTGCTGTTTAAGATAACAAGAGGTGTTTATAGCACCTCTTGTAATAACGCTTCTATCTTCCCAATCATTTTATAATGTCGCTCTTTTCTCTTTTGTAAAAAAGCTATTTTTTCATCTTTAAGTGTGGCAAATTTTTCGATGAGTCTATCGTAATCTTTGCTTAAAAAAGTGCGATTAGTATTCATCATGTTTTCAAGCTCATAGAGATGAAAACTGGTGCGAAGTCGCTCTTTGATTTCGTCAAGTTTGGGTTGATAAAGTGTAAATTTCGTAGGATTTTCTTCGTAAAGTTGAAGGGATTTTTCTATCTTGTTTTCCAAAAATGCAACACATACTTCAGTAGCATTTTGGTAGTTAAAGCTCACCGCACTAGAGAGATGGTTAAACTCAGAGCTGATTTTTGCGTAGGAGTCTGCTATCTCATCGCTAAAAGGTTTGAGGATATTTTCATACGCTTTAGAAGCAAATTTTCGGATATTGGCAAACTCAATATCAGAGTGAATGTCATCACTTTTACGAATCATCTCATACGGTGTTTGCCACTTTAAAATGCGTTTTTCAAGGGCAACATACACTGCTTTGTTGTTTTCATTGACCTCATTTTGGATGAGCATGAGGTTTTTAACATACTGTTTAAACATCTTCCCAATCAAATTTTCTTCATAAAAAAGTGTTTTATAGATTTGGTCAGCATTGATTTTGGGAGCTTGATATTCAAAAGGGAGATAGTCTATCTTTTTGATAATCATGCCATGCATTTGTGCCTCATAGCGAACACGCTTTTGTGTGGCTATCTGGTTATAAATGGCATCCGCAATGGTGTCTATAATCTGCTCTATCCGCATAAAAGCACTTTTGAGATCATTTGAAAACTTGAGTTTGAGTTGTGAAAACTTCTCTTTTTCTTCAACTTCAAACTGGGTAATTTCACCCAAAAGCTCATCATAAATCGCATTAAAAAGGGTATGCTGTGCTATCAATTTTGAAGCGATATTTTTAATCTCTTTTTTGATGGCAAAGTCTTTGGACTCATTTGCTTTTGGCTGAATCTGTGTTTGGATAAAAGAGAGTACTTTGTCAATATTAGAATCTTCGAGCAACGAAATATTGGCACTTAAATCACTTTGTAAAATAGTCTTTAGGTCGATTTGATACGCTTCAAATTGTGATTTGATAGCTTCAAAATCAATCGTTCCAGAGGTGTTTTCAAGCCTTACATGTAAAGATTTTAAAAAGGTTTCCAAACACGCTTGTATCAAGACTTTTTTATCGTGACTTCGTGATTCTAACGCTTGCATCGCTGAGATGGGGATGACATCGCTGAAAAACTCTCCAAACGCTTCTTTGATATACTCGGTCGTTTGTTCTATTTGCTGTGGTGTAAATTTATCTTTTTGGTTGAGTACACACAAAGACTTGTTTTGGTACTCGCCTAAATAGTTTTCCAATACTTCAAGCTCACTTTTCTTTCCTGCATTATCAATGAGAGTCAACCAGATAATACCATCGACTTCTTTGAGCACACGCGAGGTTGTCTCCGTGTCACTATGCGCTTGAGAATTAAGCCCTGGTGTATCTACAAAAACGACATCTTTTAAGATATCCAAGGGCGCATAAAGCGTAAGATAAGCGATGTCTTCAACAAATTCCCTCTGGTCTGTAAAATGGGAGATATTGCTGATATCATGATACTCATCTCGACCATCAAGATAACGAACTTTGATTTTAAACTCTTGCCCATAACGAATATAATTGACTTTTGAAGTCACAGGTGTAATGCCCGTTGGAAGAATATTTTTGGCTAAAAGCGCATTAAGGAAGGTGGATTTTCCACTTGAGAATTGCCCTGTAATGGCAACTTTCATCGGCTCTTCCGCACGCCTTTGGAGTTTATCAAGTGCGATTTTAAGTTGCACAGAGGGAGAGAATTTTTCGTCCAATAAAAAATATTGCGTTTTTTTCAAAGTGCCTATCAAACTCTCATCAAACTTGGGAACAACTTTGAGAAAATGATGTTTATAATCCTCTATAAAAGATTCTAGTAGTGTCATCTTATACTTCCTTGCACACCTAAATCTTTAAAAACCGATGAAAATACAGTGTCTTTTTCTTCCAACTCGCTTAATCGTTCATGGCGAGTACTACTTTGTTCATGCATAATGGTCATCGCTTTTTTGAGAACTTCTTCTTTGCTATTCATACGCTCTTCAATCAAATGAGCAGGAGCTTCACACATATCAGTAAACTCTTTTAATAGCCCTTGATTTATCATCGAAATTTTTTCCATCATCTTCTCTCTAAGAGTCAACAGCTCTGTCTCAAAAAGGGTATCAAGCGTTAAAGAGAGTGCATTTTGCTCACTTTTTCCCAGCTTTTTGATGGCTTCATTGGCACTTGTTATTAAAATAGTATTATTTTTAAAGACCAACAATGACCCTAACTGCGTTTCGCAAAATGTTTTGGCATCAAAGCTATGGGTAAGTGCTTCTGTTTTAAAATCTCCATATTGAACACTCAAATGCTCTAGTATATTTTGCATCTTTTTTTGAAACTCATAGCGATAATCACGCACCATATCAATGAGCCCATCCTTGATGCCACTTTCTATCATATAGCTTATGCGTTCTTCTTTGGGGGCTCGTTTATGTTTTGAAAATTCATAGATAGCATCTTCTAGCACTCTTCGCTTGAGAAGATTTTTCAGTGCATCCATCTTTTGGTTTGCAAATTTTTCTAAAGTGATAAAGTAGTGTTCCATCTCTTGCGTACTTTGGACAATGCTCATCCCAATGCGCACCAAAAATGCTTCGATAGCCTCTTTTTCTTGTCTATGTGCTTGAATCTCTTTTTCTAAATCTTCACTTGAAATGCTAAGAAGTCTTTTTTCTTCATGGAACATATGCTCCAAAGCCGTCGCAATTCGCTCTATCTCTTTTTGATTGGCATTGATGATAAGTTTGGCTTTTTGACTTTGTTCTCCAAAGAGTACCTCTTCCAAATAGCGCTCAAGTGCAGGTAAGCCTGTTTTTTCAAAATCATATCCTAAGGCTAATGCCTCAGCCTCGCGACTAGTTTTATGCATAAGTGCCAGTTTCCCAGCCATAGGAATAAACGCAATCTTGGCGATAATCTCATCTAGTTTTGCATCTTTATTGTGTTCACTGAGTCGTGCTTTAATACTTTCTTTCGTATACGCGATAACTTCTTGAAGCTCTTTTTCTTTAATAGCATCAATGCGGGTAATGACAATCAGTAGTTGTGCAACATTGCGATACAACAAAGCATCAATGATAAAATCAATATCTTTTTTAGTCGCAGCTTGTGCCGCATTCATAAGGTGAATAAGTAAATCACATCCCACCAAATACTCTAGCGTTATCTCTTCTCTTTGAATAACAGGGTCATCAAGACCAGGAGTATCAACAATTTGAACGCCATCTTGGACAAATTTGAGGTCAGTGTAAAGCGTCACTTGTTTGACGAGGTTGCATTTTTTATCCGAGTGTTTTGCGGAAGTATAAAGACTCAAATCTTCTATGGCAATGCGTTCTTTTTTCCCCTCATCACTTACAAAGGAGCTTAAAGATGTGCCAAAATGTTCTTGTGTTTCTTTGACAAACGCTTCCATACCTTTGAGACTTAAAGCACTTTCTTCTATCTTTTGCCACTCTTTAGTACGCCAAAAATCAACCTCGGCAAAAGGCTCTTTGGCATATTTTATCACGGTAAGATTAGCCGTTTCTGGGATAACCGCTGCCCCTAAAACCGCTTGACCCAAAAGTGCATTGAGCATAGTCGACTTTCCAGCATTCATGACTCCTGTGACACCAATGGAAAAACTTTGATGGTCAAGTTTTGTGAGAATGGCTTTTAACTGCTCATCGGTGGAGGTGTTTTCAACGATACTGCAAAGATTTTCAATACATGCAAAAAGTCTATTTTTTGCTGTTTTATAAAAGTTTTCTCCGATTTGCGCTTGGGTTACATGTAAGCTTTTTTGAGGTACTTTTTTCTCTACAATCAGCGAGATTAAACTCATCAATCGCCTGCTAAGATCATACGAGATGATCTCTTCTTTGCGTAAAAGCTCTAGTCGTTTAGTGATAGTTGCATTAATCGTTTGATTGCCCAGTTCAATGAGATAGGCGAGGATGGCATGTTGCACTTTTTGGACATTTTCTTTGTTAAAAGGCATGGTGTTAAAAAGTCCTCTAAACATCGCTTTGGATGTAGAAAGTTGTTCTATTTGAGATAAATTGTGAGAATTGATAATGAGTAAAATAGCAACGCTATCACCAAAATGTTCATCCAATTCCAAAGGAAGTTGTCCATCATTTGTTGCTTGCTGTTCGTGTTTTTCACCCCAAACAAGCAAAAAAAAGTCATTTATAATCTGCATACATCATCTTTGATTTTTTTTTGATTATACCAAGAGTTATTATAAGTAAAATTGAAGTAAAAAAGTTAAGTAAGGGTGTCAAGCACCCTTACATGTAAGGCTATCTTAGAGCTACGAGTTTTCTTCTCATATAGGCTATTTTTGATTGAAGTGGTAAGTGTTTTGGACAGTTGTCTTCACACGCTACTAAACTCATACATCCAAAAATTCCATCATCATCACCAACGAGTTCATAATAATCTTCATCCGTTCTATTATCATGTGGATCCATCGCAAATCTTGCTACACGGTTTAGACCAACGGCTCCGATAAAGTTAGGGCGCATCAATTTTGTACCACATGCCGCAACACAGATACCGCACTCAATACAACGATCGAGCTCAAATGTCTCATTGGCAAGTTCTGGCTCCATTGGTGCTTCAAGCTTTGCAATATCTACTGTATGGTTAGTATGAATCCAGCTCTCTACTCTCTTACTCATCTCGTTCATCCAGTTACCTGTATCGACTGAAAGGTCTTTGAGTAACTTAAACGCAGGAAGAGGCATCAACTGCAAGACGCCATCTGGGAAGTTTTTAGTCAGCGTTCTACAAGCAAGTTGTGGCTTTCCATTGACCATCATTCCACAACTTCCACAAATTCCCGCACGACATACAAAGTCAAAAGAAAGGTCAGCATCCATTGTTTCGCGGATTTTTGTCAATGCAATAAAAAGCGTCATACCATCAGTTTCTTCGAGTTTATACTCCGCAAAATGTGCTTTAGACAGTTTTGATTGTGGGTTATATTTCATTGCCCTTATGGTTATAGTTCTACTCATTGTGCATCTCCAAATCTCTCATTTTTAGCTTTGTAATAAGGCTGTAATGTAAATGGCATCAAAGCATCTTGTATTTCATGTCTGTCTTTTCCAGCCGCTTCCATCTCTTCACGCATTTTATCAACGGTGTCTTGTCTTTCTAAGCTCATTGGGTTTTCGACAATATTGCCTTTCACACCATAGCCTCTAAATGCTGGTGGCATTTCCATTTTCATAATGTCTAATTCTTCATAACTAACCGTTGGAAGCGTAGCACCCTCTTTCCATGAAGTGAGTGTTCTTTTCAACCAGTTAACATCATCTCGCTTAAGGAAATCTTCTCTATAGTGAGCACCACGACTCTCTGTTCTCTCTCTTGCACCCATCGCAACACAAAGGGCAAGTTTAAGCATCATCGGAACACGGTACGCTTCTTCAAGTTCTGGATTAGCTGAAGTTGTTTTAGATTTAACATTAACATCATGTGATTTTTTCAAAAGCTCTTCGAGTTCATCAACAGCTTCTGCAAGACCTTTTCCATCACGGAAAATAGCTACTTTTTCCCACATAATATCTCTCATTCTGTTTTTGATTTCAAAAATATTGTTTTTGCCATTACCTGCTAACAAATGATTGATAAAGTCACTTTGTTTTTTCAATGCTTTTTCAACTGCTGCTGTACTGATGCTAATCTCATTTTTTTGACAAAAATCTGCAAAATAATCTCCGACAATCATACCCGCAACAACGGTTTCACTTACTGAGTTACCACCAAGACGGTTAAATCCGTGCATATCCCAACATGCCGCTTCACCCGCGGAGAAAAGTCCAGCAAGGGTTGGAGACTCGCCCGTTGGTTTGGTTCTGATACCACCCATTGAGTAGTGTTGCATTGGAAGAACTGGCGCCCAACCTGCTGGACCCTCAACTGCAGGATCGATACCGTTAAAGATTTGACAAATTTCTTGTACATCTCTGAGGTTTCTCTCAATATGCGCACGACCAAGGATTGAGATATCAAGCCACAAGTGATCACCATAGGGAGATTTAACACCTTTGCCTTTACGGATATGTTCCATCATACGACGACTTACAACATCCCTACTTGCCAATTCTTTTTTCTCTGGTTCGTAATCTGGCATAAAGCGGTGACCATCAACATCTCTTAAAAGACCACCATCACCTCTACAGCCTTCAGTTAAAAGGATACCTGATGGAACGATTGGGGTTGGATGGAACTGAACTGCTTCCATATTGCCCAGTGTCGCAACACCTGTTTCAAGCGCAATCGCAGCACCTGTACCATCACAGATAACCGCATTGGTTGTTTGTTTGTAAAGTCTTCCATATCCACCTGTTGCGATGAGTGTACCTTTGGAAACATAAGCACATAATTCACCAGTGACCAAATCTCTTACAATCGCACCATAACAACGGTTATTTTCATGAATCAACGCAATCGCTTCTTTTCTATCTTCGATATTAACATTATGTTTTAACGCTTCATTGGCAACACCAAAAAGCATGGTATGTCCTGTTGCATCTGCTGTATAACAGG